>CAYNZV010000049.1:0-5009 GCA_964401715.1 uncultured Gemmatimonadaceae bacterium
GCCTTCCACGATCGCCTCCCATAACCTCGGCCAAAGCACCGACCTCTATCGGATCGCCAATCGCAGTACCCGTGCCATGTACTTCAACATAATCGACATCATTTGCTTGTATCCCGGCGTTACGTAGAGCGCGAGAAATAACCTTGACTTGTGCCGACTTGTTGGGAACGGTCAATCCGGCTCCGCGGCCGTCATGATTGACCGCGGAACCTCGGATCACAGCAAGAATGTTGTCCCCGTCGTCCTGAGCAGTTGTCAACTTCTTTAGGACGACAATGCCACAACCCTCCCCACGCACATAACCATCGGCAGCCTCGTCGAAGGTATGACATCTGTCAGTCCGGGAAGCCGCTCCCAAAACACACATTCCGATAAACGAATCAGGGTTGTGATGTAAACTAACTCCACCGGCAAGAGCCATGTCACACTCACCTGAACGTAAACTTTGAAGGGCGTAATGTACGGCCACGAGCGATGAAGAACATGCGGTGTCGATGGGAATGCATGGACCCTGTAATCCCAATTGATATGAGATTCGTCCCGCAGCTACGCACGCACCGACTCCGGTTCCAGTGTAAGGTCCAATCCTATCAAGGCTGGAGAAAATCGTATTCTTTTGATAATCGGAGCCTGATATACCGATAAAAACTCCTGTAAAACTCCCAGATAAACCTTTTGGTGAAATCCCAGCATTTTCGAGACCTTCCCAGGTTATCTCTAGAAGCAGACGCTGTTGAGGGTCCATTTCAGCTACTTCGCGCGGCGATATACCGAAAAAATTCGCATCGAAAGTTTTTATGTCGCCATTAATGAAACCGCCACCGCGGCTATACATGGATCCAGGCGACAGCTTACTATTCGCAGAAACTTCTTCGAAATATTTATCAACATCAAACCTATCGGCAGGGATTTCAGAGATAAGGTCACGTCCGTCAACCAATAGACGCCAGTAATCCTCCGGATTATCAGCACCACCCGGGAACCGGCAGGACATACCCACTACTGCGACAGCCTGGGACATAGGGTTTTTTTCATCGCTTCGATCAGCACTTATCAATGACCCTCCACCTGATCCATTACTGCCATCTGTGTTCATGCAATCAATCTCCTGAAATGACGCTCCAGATTATGCGTAAAACAACAAGGCACCCAAGTCCTTGAACCGTGGGTGGCGTGAAACTCTACTTAAGAAACAATCAGCCTTGGTATGCTTTCTCACCAGGCACGGAAGTTTGGCAGGCAATGTAATTGGTGAGCTCCTTTATAGTGGAATGTTCGAATAATAGCGTTGGTGGTAAGGAACATTTTACGCGCCCACCCAATTTTTCAGTCATTGCAACTGCGGCAACAGAATCGAGGCCCGCTTCGATCAAAGATCGTTCGGGGTTTATGCGATGTGTGTCATCCAGCTCAAGCGCCTCCATCGCCACTTCACAAACTATATTTTGCAGGGCTTCATACGTTTCTTTTATACTTAGCGCGGGTGTGATGCCTTTCAACCGTATGGTGGAAGAGCCATTATCGGCGGGTGCCGACGGTCTTTGTGAGGAAGATTTCTTTCCCCAAGAAAACACCGATGCAAAATCATTGTCCATGAACCGCTGGCGCATTACGCCTCGCATTATTTTTCCACTAGAGGTTTTGGAAACCGTCGTTGGTTTTACCAGGCAAAGTTGGTGAAGAAAAATACCGTGCTCTCGATGAATAGCACCTTGAACACACTCACATATTTCTTCCGGTGAAATATTTCGCAGTGCAGTTCGCTTCACTTCCTGCACTACAGTCAATCTCTCTTCCCCCTCGATCTCCACGGAAAACGCAGCTACTCCATCAGCCTGGAGAGCACAATGGCTTCCCTGCACAGTTAATTCTATGTCCTGCGGATAATGATTTTGTCCCCGAATGATAATCATTTCCTTGAGCCTACCGACCAAAAACAATTCCCCCCATCTTAAAAATCCGAGGTCGCCAGTCCGAAGCCAATTCCCCTCCTCAGTATCCACCAAACAACCGCCAAAAGTAATCTCCGTTTCACTCGCTTTGTGCCAATATCCTGCTGCGACAGTCGCTCCTCGAACCCATATTTCACCAATCTCGTCATCTGGACAAATGGCAAACGACTGTGGGTTAACAACCACTACAGAGGTGTCTTGAGGCGGGCGACCACATCCAACAAAAACCCTTCCACAGGGATCATCAGGAGTAGTTTCTTTAATGCGATTTACAGCCAGCGCTTTGGTGTCAAGCCAACAATTGACAGCATCCGCCGCTGGAGAAACAAATGTCACCATAAGAGTTGCTTCAGCCAGCCCGTAGCATGGGCACAATGTTTGGCGCCGGAAACCAAATCGTTCAAATGCCTGGGTGAAGCGATCAATAGTTACGGCTCGAACTGGTTCAGCACCATTCACTGTCGCCATCCAATTTTTCAGGTCCAATCCTTTGCTATTTTCTTCTGTAATCGAATTGGCACAAAGATCGTAGGCAAAATTGGGGGCCGCTGAATGAGTCCCCTTGTAATCGGATATCGCCTGCAGCCACCGGATGGGCTTTTGGGCAAATGTAGCCGGGGCCATAAAAACGCAGTGAAAACCAGTATAGACTGCCTGAAGTAGGCCCAGAACTAATCCCATATCATGATACGGAGGCAGCCAAGAAACCATGACACTTTCAGGCGTGAAGTTATGAGCGACCTTAAAGTGATGAAGATTGCATAAAAGGTTGTCGTGATTCACAATGACACCCTTGGGCTGTGACGTTGAACCGGATGTGTATTGTAAATAGGCAGGAACACCGGAATCGAATTTCGGCAGGACCCACTCATCCGCAAGCTTCAAGCTAATTGAATCAATGTCCACCATTTGTAATGAACATAGCTTCGGATAGTGTCTCAAATAAACATCCACATCCTTGATAACCTCTGATTTTACAAACGCAGCTGTGGCCCCCGCATCAGTTGCCATTCCTTCCAAGGCTGGAACCGAACGTCCGCGGCGAGGTGGATACCCAGGCACAGCAATTAAACCAGCGTAAAGGCACCCAAAGAAGGCCGACAGGAAAGCAAGCCCGGAGTTTTCCAACAAGAGTACCCGGTCCCCTTTCTGCGCAATCGCTTGAAGATGAACAGCGACCGAGCGTGCCTTAAGATCCAGGTCCTTGTAAGTGATTGCAGTTTCTTCAAGAGGTTCACCCGAGAGGAAGGTATACGCACATTCATTGGGCGAGCAGAGGGAACGTTGGTGCAGTATTTCGACGATTGAATCTGGCTGATGCATTGTGAATCAGTATCCCATTTGAGGGGTCGCCAACATTCGACGGAACATATTGTAACTGTCAGCCCAGACTAACCGACCCTTGACCCGAGAGCTGTTATTTTAATCATAGAGCCATAAAATCTAAGATAAATTCTGGATTTTGCCGTCAATCCGCGGTGATTTAGATCACATCATGATTCACAGATAAATGCAGGTGAATCGGGATACACCGGCCTCTCGCTTAGTTTTCAAAATTGCACCCTTACACACTTATCACCCTGATAGCTCATAAATATATCCATTGAACGATCTGCAAAATCCCACTGCCCTATCGCCATTTCATGCACATAAACTGTGTGTCGATAGGTGCGGAGAATCTTCTGCTAATATCCTACCCCTTCCAAGATTGAAATTTTATCTCGGCACAATCACAAATACATTACCGCATTACATATCTAATTCGCAAAAATGTAGCGGCCGCAAATCCAATCGGTCGCTACGTTTGGCGTTGACAAATCCCAAAAATTTTTGAAAGTGAATTTATAGAAGGGCAGTTACGACACTTTCGGACATCCTCAGTGAAACTAACGTCTGACACCGAAGCTTGGACGCTTTGGAAGGCGAACACCTACTGGTCGCGCGAGGAAAATATCTTTACTCGGGTGGGCCCATCGCACACAAATACACAAGCATTAGGGATTACAGCTCTTTACAAGTCACCAACACACTCAATGACTTGACGGCAGTGTCCCAGCACTGCCGTCAAGTCATTGGAACACACCAAAGCCACCAATCTAATACCACAAAAATTTTCAACGAATGCTCGACGCCCCATCGCCCGCATTTTGTAGCCTTAAAAATCCAAATGCCACTTGAATGGACGTCAGAAATTCTTCCCAATAAACTACAAGCCCAGAATTTTCATTGGCTTTAGCTTTTTACGGGCTTTCCTATCAGCCTTGAACACATTGATCGGCATATCCTTAATCCAGCCATCGCGTTTCTTAGAGTTGGATTTACGATGCCTTTTCACGTATGAGCCCAAGCCACTTCCCTGGCTGTCAACTATTCTGCGAAAACCTCGTTCGATTAACTTTGTTCCGCGAGACCGTTTGTTTTTAGACTTTTTGGACTTTTTTATGACCAATACACGCACGCCATCATTCGGTTTCGAATCCTCTACATATGTCGTGGCCATGTTGATTTGTCCTTTCCGAAAGCTTCGCTGATGTGAACATCTATCTATTGGTGGATGCTAGCCTAATTGGCTCTCCATGGCTTACTAAAGCCATCTCCTCGTAAGGCTCCGGAGGGAATTCTTTTTTTTGCCTCGCACAACAACTATAACGGGAGCAGCGTCGGCATTCAGTTTTCCCTCTGCCTGCAATTCGGTGATTACATCATTCACCTCTTCCAAAAGTGGGCCACGTCCTCGGCGCAACTTCTTTACTTTCTTCCTGCTCTTTTTCCCCATATCGATTACGACAGATTCTGCGTTAGCTTTTACTTCAACATCTTTACTCTTGGCTTCCATGTATGCATCACTCCTTCATTAAGGCCAATATTCTGACCGACCCCTTGAGTCTATCAACGTGCGCCCGGATCAATATTTAACTCCAGTTCGTACCATAGTTAATGGGAAATTCCTTCTAACACAAGTTGCACATTGCACATCTCTATGAAAATCCCAGACTTGTTGTACGCGACCAAAAGAATTTACAAAAATTCAAAAGTTAACGACCCATAATTATAACC
>CAYNZV010000049.1:5109-32226 GCA_964401715.1 uncultured Gemmatimonadaceae bacterium
GACTCAGGCCATTTGTAACACCCGACTTGCCAGTCCTGCCCCTCACCACAAACAGCCGCCACGTAGTCTGCACAAATATTAACGGAAACCAGTTTCCACCTTGCTGACGCCTCTAGATCACCGTCCTCACGCAACAGTTTTTCACTGTGCCCGCTAACTTCGACTGCGAAGCTGTTCAGAGGGATTGAGATCCCTGTTCCTCTAGCTTTCAGGTAGGCCTCCTTCAGAGTCCATATGTCAAAGAAGGCTCGGCTTCTTTCTTCCTCCGGTTTCGCTTGCAGGGCCACCATTTCCTCTGGCGCGAAAAACCGCCGCGCTACCTGCTCATGAGAAACTTTTCGGCCTACACATTCCACGTCAACGCCAATTTTCCGTCTGTAGCTGACAACATATGCTGCCATATTGCCCGAATGTGACACATTAAAGACTAGGTTAGATTTCTCGATATACGGCTTCCCATGATCTCCATACGAAAACGTCACCTCATCAGGTTCTGCATCCAAATACCGAGCCAGCAATTTTCGAAGTCCGGCACGCACAATTATGAAGCGGTCGCGCGCGATGGTCTTTTGCATGCGATCGGCTCGATCCCGCTCATCGCGAGAAAGAAGACTGTATGAGCCGAGCATCTCGTTCGTGTCATCCTGAAAGTGGTACGTCCAGAGTTTGATTTCTGCTTCGAATTGTTTTTTCAACGAACATGCCCACGGCCTGTGCAACCTTTGTCCGGCATCGAATTTCAGCGGCATTTCCATGCATCTCCTCCAACATCTTTCATAGGTTGGATCAAAGCTTTGATTTTCTCAAATGCGTACCGGTTTTCGATATCGACCATTGAAGGAAATGATCACGGATGTGTTCATGAAGGGCTGCAGCAATCACCTTATGGCCGTTGTGATTCATATGCGTATCGTCATACCACCAAAGACACTGTCCAAGTTGCTTGAAGAAAACTTGCGCCTTGGAAACCATCTCGCCCTTCATGTCAAGAAACGAAATCTCACTCACTTTACAAAAGTCACCTACCACAACGCCGAGTCCAGAGGTATTTGTCGTCGTTGTCCATGGCGTCCGCCCCTCCAAGCACCACCGATACACTTCTTCTTTGGCAGGAAGCAAGACAACGAGAAATTCCAACGAGTGCATTTCGCTATATCTCCTCATATCGCCCAAAACCCGTACCAACGCCTTGGCATTCGGGTGAGCTACGACCTCCTCCGGCGACCTTTGGACCCTCCGTACGTACGGCTTGTGGAATGCTATCGTACGTCCATTCGGAAACTGCCTTTTCAGTACCTTGTCGACCTGTCGCTGGTATTCTTCCCTTCTCAATACTGAATCAAGTAGTTGGCTAAATGGCGACCTTGCCTGAAACCAACGCAAGGTATTTTTGCATATATCGTAGGTGTTCTGAGGAACGAGTGACTTGAAGTCGTTATTTTCCAGGTAAGTTTCATCCAAATCGTTGCCACCGAATATCGCAAGCAGCACGATCGTTCCAGGCTCAACGTTAAGTCTTGTTAATTCCTTCTGGAGGTTCATGAAATGTCGTTGGGGATTACCCACCATTGAGAGATTGTAAATATTCAGCTTCAGACTAGAGCTCAGAAGGCTAACCCACGTGGAATCCTGAGTCGTTCCGGTTCCCAATGAGAACGAATCGCCCACAACAATGATATCGATCTTCCCTGAGGGATACTTCTCGTTCCTGAATCCTGCGGAGTCGGTAACAAATCTCATATTTCGGTGATCCCGCAAAGATTCATCTCTACTTACCGACGCCAAATCACCATAGACTACCCCATCAAAAAAAGGTTCGGTTCATATCTCCCCAGCATCGGGTACGAAGGGATACGTCGCGCAAACATTTCGTGAGGGCGATAGTAGACTAACGCTGGCCACATACTCCGAATGGCAAGATCTGCTACAACGATTGTTAGGGCCGTAGAAGTGGCGACAAGGCAACCGGTTTTGGGCCAGTCAGCACCGGCAAAACTCAACGCAATGATCGAGGACACCGCTAGGATTCCGACAATGCGGCTCCATTGGCCGCCTACCAACCAGCAACCCAGCAATGATAGGATGGTTAAGGGAATCAGATAAACAGTACCTACCTTCCCGGTATCCGTCATTGCCTCATATTCGTGAGAAACTGGCTCTTGGCCTGACAGGCCTGCGACATTCGATGTAATCGAGAATACTGACGACTTAAGAATATTAAGGGCCGACGTCCAAAAGTTGGAGACTTTCGAACCGTAATCGCTCGAAGCGATCGGTGAGAGGGTAGTGTTGTTTGGCGGGGTGCCCTCGTTGGGCCATGGTTGTGGGGTTTGGAGTGGAGAAAGGATGTACCGGTTAGATTTCGCCGCAATTTACCGCCAACGGGCTCTATTCTCAAGAGGCCTATGATCCTATTTCAGGTATTTATGGAGCGTACAGAGATATTCAGTCGCGCGCACCTGTGACATATAACCAACAGTGCTACATCGTTTTAAGCTGAAAAACTTGTTGCGACGTCAGAACCTACCCAAACACACCATTTATAGACTTTGAAACTAATAGCTAATTTGTCTTCGCACGATGGAATCCTGTGCCCGCTTCAACTAGAAAGGGCCGCTTCCGAAGAAGAGGCCCTTTCTCTCTATATGCAAAAATAGTCGCTATCAGATGGAAGCACCTACTACTGAGCCCTTCGATTGGTCGACGGATCGAGAAACGCTTCTGCCACCGCCTCCAGAATGTTGTTGTCCTCGTAATATCCTTCCTGCACCTTACGCTTGATCCACAGGAGCCGTTCCGAACGGTTGCGCGGTAAGCCCTGTGGATCCCGCAGATGTTCCGGCAGGACCTCGCTATTTTTGAACTTCATGAAAAACCAGCGCCAAGCCTTATGGTGATCGCCTATCGCTAACCGATTGCGGATCTCCTCGGTGCTTGTTATGGATATCGGCAGGTACTGCACAGGCGCCAGCCCAAAATGCACGAGATTGCTTATTTTTTTAACGGCTTTCACCGTCGCCTCCAAACGGCCTTAATCGACTCGATTTTGGCCAATTGTTCACCCTCGAGACGCGTCCAAGCTTCCAGGACAAAAGCTACCACAATACTCACCACCAGACTTACGATACCAGCGACTATAACCATCACGGTTCGTCTAGGCGCACTCCGCATTTCCGGCGGAGTCGCCCGGTCCAAAACTTGAATAGTGGGGGTATTCAGCGCCTCCCGGTACCTAGCTTCCTCGTATTTAGCTCCTAGGAACCGGATGATTTGTTCCTTGAGAGTCATGTCCAAGCTCAGCTTAGCGAATTCGAATCCAAGCTGAGGCAGGGTTTTCAATGGCGGACCCAACGTCTTAAGCGCTGAGTTCAACGCCCCTTCGTGTTTCTCATCTAAGTCTCCCCTCATCTCCAGCAGCTGTTCTTTCAGAGCTTCTACTTCAAGTTCCTTCAACTTGCGCTCTTCGTGCTCACTATCAAGGCTCTGGCTTAAAACGCTGAGCTCGACTTCCAACAAAGCCAGTTCCTGAACAATGGTTCGTACTACCTCCACGGTTGCATTCGTCTGGGCTTCGAGATCCACCAGACCGTGTTTGTTTTGAAAACGTTGCAGCGACAGCCCCGCACTGCGCAATTCGGTATCGGTAGCTTGCAGGCGTTTGCCGAGAAACTCTCGCAACGCCTTCGCTTGCGCACTCTTACGCGTACGGTTGACAATGTCGACCTGGTGGGCAAGGCCGTTGGCCACTTCGGCAGCCAGTTCCGCACTGGACGCGGTCACGTTGATGATTAACGTGCCATCCGCAGCTAGTTCCTCTTCAACGTGAGTGTCCAGCATTTCGATGGCCGTATCCCGATTGGGAGCCCCGTACTCTTCGAGCAAACGGAATCGATCGACCACCGCCCCCAGAACTCGTTTGCTACCAAGAATGGTGACCAGTCTTTCCGAAGGAGTGGCGCCAACTAACCCGGTGAGGTTGCTCGATAGGGCGGTTCCTAGAAGCGCGGAAAGCCCGACCTGATCGCTCTCTTCTTCTGGTGGCAGTAGCGTGGTTCTTGCGGTCCACGATTTCGGCATCACAAAACTAATTGCCGCCGTTGCAAACACCACCACCAGCACTGGGATTACGATGAGACGACGCCATTTAACCAACACGAAAAGGTAATCTAGGAGGTTACGTTCAGATGCCATGATCGGTCACTATCCCGTGATCGTTACAACCAGCAACACGACCGTGGTAACTTGACCAATAACCGCCATGGTTTGGGTGAACAAATTCCAATAATTTCGCACCGGTTTTTCTTTGATCCAGATACGGTCACCCGGTTCGATAGCCCCGACATCTTCAGCTCGTTCGATCTCCCCGGTCTGAGCCTTGATGACTCGAATTTCATTAGATGCTCGCCAGCCAAAGCCACCAGCTCGCTGGATGTAATCCCACACGGTGTATTCCGGATCGTAGATCACAGCTCCTGGAGAGGCAGCTTGACCACTGACCAACACCATCTGTTCGAGAGCCGGTACCACCACCACATCGCCCGGTCGCAAACGGATGTCCTGAGATAGCTCTCCCTTTTCGAACAGCGCAGAAAAATCGACAACCAGCTGCCCCACCCGCTCCCGACTCTTCATAATGAAATATTGGTTTTCGTCCTCAGTGCGATCACCCACCGGAATCGTGCGTACGCGCTCTGCCTCCGGATCTAACATTTCTTCCTCGCTCACAGATTTCGTACGTACCACGCGGGCTTTTGGGAGGGCCGCCTGGACGGTGAAGCCACCTGCCGCCTCGATTAATTCCATGAGGCTCAACCCGTTATCCCCAACCACATAATATCCTGGGTACTCTACCTCACCTGTGATTCTGACCTCACTCTTCCGGTGGTATTCTGGAACCTGGCGGATCACGAGCCAATCATCGGGCTGAAGAATCAAATCCGCTTCTGGGTCACGCCGTAGTATGGCGTCGAGATCGAGGGAAATTGAAACGCGAGTAGCCAAGTCGACGTAACGGAAGAGGAAAACGTTGCTCTTGTCGTGATTTAGTGCCGGACCCAACGCCAACTGCAAGAGGTCGGACACGCGGTCGCCGGCCACATACTCGTAATATGCGGGCCGCATCACCGCTTCAAATGCCCCCACTTGTCCTACGATAGCCGGAACCAATATGATGTCACCGTCTTCGATGAACGGATTGAACCTGGATACCCCGGTAGCCTCGTACAAACCGAGGTCGACACGCACGGAGGAGAATCCGTCCATTGCTTTGAGATCCCCTGAAGCGGTGGCGCGTCTGATTTCCTCCGTATCGCTGCTTTCGAGGCCTCGTGTCTTCAATACTTTGATGTCCCGACGCGATGCGGCCATGCTCAAACCGCCCATCCTGTCAATGATCTGCCCAACCCGATCTACGCCAGTAGTCAGCGTTATACCCGGTTTATCGACCAACCCCACAACCGACACCGGAAATTGCCGCGGTTTGCGAAGCTGCACGACAATATCCCCCACTTTTACGCTGTTACCGAAGGTTACAGCTATTTCAGCATGAGCTTCCTGGAGCCGTAGGCCACCAACCTGCACGAGACCAACCTTGGGGATAAACAATCCGCCCTCTGCCAGCACTTCACTCAGAATCGGCTCTTCGATCCCCGGCACGTAAACGAGAAACTCGTCGCCTGGGCCAACGATGTAACGACCGCTGGCCACCACCTCGCGATAAGCCTCCAAGCCGATGTTAACTTGAGTGGCTTGTGGTACCTCGATAGTCTTGATTTTGTCCCCAGGTTGCCCCAAAGCGGGAACGCCGGGCAAGCAGATCAGCACTCCAGCCAGCAAGACCGTGGCAATCCGATTGTGCGGTTTATTCCTGTACAAGTTCATAGGTCATCCCGCATCGATCGGCCGGCAATATCAAGGTACGGGCGTTGATCCCCCAGTCTGCCCACGCATCGACCATAGCTTTTGCGATCTCATCATCATTCCGAATCACCAATCCAAGGATCGCAGGTCCCGCACCGCTGAGGACAGCCCCAAGGGCACCCGCCGCGACCGCGGCCTCGCGCACCTCCTGCATTCCCGGCACCAACTTGGCTCGGTAAGGTTGGTGCAGGCAGTCCTCCATGGCTCTCTCCAACAGGTCTACCTGACCACTGGCCAGAGCCGCGGTCAACAAGCCAACACGGGCTTGGTTTGCTACTGCATCCTTAAACTTAATATGCTTGGGAAGAACCATCCTCGATTTTTTTGTGGACAAGGTAAAATCAGGAACGGCAACGACAGCGCGCAGACCATCCGGGGTATCGAAGCGCACGTGGTCGACATGTTCGACGCCGGCGTTTATAACCGTGAAACCGCCGTAAAGCGATGGCACGATATTGTCGGCGTGCCCTTCCTCCATAATCCCGAAACGCACGATCCGTTCTCTATTGACCTCCTGCCCGCTAACCAGCATGCCGGCGACGAGACCTACGAGACAGGCGGCAGCACTGCTGCCCAAACCCGCCGCTAGTGGGATTTCGCTGTGCGATTCAATCAGCAGACCACTTGGCCGATAACCAACTACCTCGAAAGATCGACGCATAGATTGATACACGTGGTTGGTGTCATCCAATGGCACCTGGTCAGACCCCTCCCCCGTCGCCCGGATCTCTATTTGACCGCTGTCATTGGTCTGCACATTAAGTCGATGGTAGAGTTGCAGACCCATTCCCAGACAATCGAAACCGGGTCCCAGATTCGCGGAAGAAGCAGGAGCGGTAACGATAGCGCTTGTCATCGTGGGCCTGTTTCCAGGAGGTCGGAAACTTCTACGCCCATTGAATCGGCAACGAGGAACCCCCTTGTCGTCAAGCTCAAGCTACCGTTGCCCAGGGTCAGAAACCCAGCGTCTTGCATGTCCCTGAACCGTTCACTTTTGGTCAATCGTTCAGTTTGTTCCGTGGAAAGTGTAATACCCTTTGCCGTCCTCAGTTCCAGCCAGACGCGCTCCTGCCGATAAGTAGCATTGTCGATCTGCTCAGAACCTTCCACGGCTGACACTCCAGCTTCGATCGACTCCATGTAGTCCTTAATATTGCGAACATTCCAGTACCGTTTTCTGCCGTCGAAGCTATGCGAGGAAACCCCAACCCCCATGTACCGACCACCTCTCCAGTAACCCCAGTTATGCCTCGAAAAGAAACCTTTCTTTGCGAAGTTCGAAACCTCATAACGCTGGTATCCGATTGATTCTAGGAGGGCCACAGCATGTTCCGTTGCCCAACAATCAGTCTTTTCCGTAACTGATTGCCAACGACCGCGTCGTTGCTTTTCGTACAACGATGTTCCTTCCTCGACGGTTAAGCCGTAAGTAGATATGTGTTCAGGATCTAGGGCTATGGCCGTCCGGATGCTTTGTTCCCAATCACTGTCCGGTACGCCCGGCACCCCGAATATCAGGTCGATGCTGACGTTGTCGAAACCAACCCGCCGCGCGTTATCGTAGGCCGACAACGCTTCGTCGCCGCTGTGAAGACGGCCCAGCATCTTCAGACTGCCATCAGCAAACGACTGCGCACCGATACTCAGGCGATTGACACCTATCGATTTCATCTGAGAAAAACGACTCACGTCCACAGCATCCGGATTCGCCTCCAAGGTGATCTCGGCGTCGGCGCGGACGCCGAACCTCTTTGCCGCCGCCTCCAAGATCGTTTCAAGATTTTCCGCTGCGACATGACTGGGGGTGCCGCCACCGAAAAAAACAGAATCCAAGGGGCCATCAGCATTCGCGAAGGAAGCCATCGCCACCTCAGCTTCAACCGCTTTGCAATAACGCTCGTGCCATTCTTCATGACCCACGACTGTCACGAAGGCGCAATAGGGGCACCTCTGCGGACAGAACGGCACATGAATGTATAGACCAAACATTATCTTACCAACAATCCTACTCGCTCCCAACGAATTCGCTCGATGATAGAGGTTAACGTGTCAAATAGAGTACGCTCTCCCATTTGGGTATCGAGCTCGGTAAGTAGCCTACGCGACCAGTAAACGCAAATGACGCGGCCAAATATTAGCTCTATAGGAAGCATGCCCCAGTGCCGACTGTCCCGACTGTTGTCGCGGTTGTCCCCCATGACAAACACATATCCATCGGGGACTGTGAGTGGCCCCGTATTGTCCCGTGGATTTTCAAAATCACGGTAAATGCGGGAATCCAGAAACTTGGAATAAGGAGGATCTGGGACTCGATTTCCGTCGACGTACAAAACCTTGTCGCGAATTTCCACCTCCTGCCCTGCTACCGCAACGCAACGTTTCACGTATGCCGTTTCTGGTTCCAAGGGATAGTTGAATAGTAGAACATCTCCTGTAATCGGCGAACTTACGGCCGGCAGTCGAAGGCCGACTAATGGCAATGGCACTCCAAAGCTCACCTTTTCCGCCAGAAGGAAGTCGCCAACTAAGAGGGTATCCTCCATCGAACGCGATGGCAGGCGATAAGCGTGTAGGAACAAAATCTTCACGAACACCCCAAGGGCGACCGCAGCTAACAGCAGCTTGAAATGTTGGCGGAAACGGCTGCGTCTATGATTATTTCGCTTGGATCTTGACCTGCTTTTCGGTTTGATGTTGCGGGTTTTCCCCACACCTAGGAATCCATCTGCAACGCCGCCAGGAAGGCTTCTTGAGGGATGTCGACCTTACCGAACTGTTTCATGCGTTTCTTTCCCTCTTTTTGGCGTTCGAGAAGCTTTCGTTTTCGTGTAACATCGCCACCATAACATTTGGCGATCACATTCTTGCGAAACGGACGCACGACTTCACGTGCGATCACCTTGCTACCCAGAGCTCCCTGTATCACCACCTCAAACATTTGCCGAGGTATCAGATCTTTAAGCTTCAAACAAAATTGCCGGCCCCATTCCTGCGCTTTGTCGCGATGGATAATGGCCGAGAGTGCATCCAGTGGTTCTCCATTGATCAAAATGTCTAGCTTGGCCAATGCCCCTGTTCGCATTTCTTTCTGTTCGTAGTCAAAGGATGCATACCCACGCGAGGCTGATTTAACACGGTCGTAGAAGTCGATGACTATTTCAGACAGAGGGATCTCGTAATACAATATCGCACGGCTGCCATCCAGATACTCTGTATTGAGGTATTGCCCGCGGCGCTCCTCGGCGATCTGCATGATCGCTCCGATGTATTCGCTGGGAACGAGAATCTGAACGTCGAGGATCGGTTCACGGATCTCGTCTATCTCGCCGGCTGAAGGAAGCAGCGACGGGTTCTCCACCTCGAAAACTGATCCATTCTTGAGCACCACCTCGTAACGCACATTAGGCAAGGTAGTAATGATGTCTACTTGGTATTCGCGATCGAGACGTTCCTGGACGATTTCCATGTGCAACAAGCCCAAGAAGCCGCAACGAAAACCGAACCCGAGAGCGGGAGAGGTCTCAGGCTCGTACGAGAACGCCGCGTCATTCAGGGATAAGCGGTCCAGTGCATCGCGCAGTTCTTCGTATTGCTCTGGTCGAATCGGATAGATACCACTAAAAACCATCGATTTCAGTGACTGAAATCCCGCCAGTGCTACACCGGCAGGACGTTTGGAGTCCACCACCGTATCACCCACCCGAGCTTCTGCAAGAATCTTGATACCGGCGATGAGATAACCGACTTCCCCGCTCTGCAGGGAATCCCGTGGCACTCGTTTCAGCAGCAGCGTTCCGACTTCTTCGACCTCATACTCGCGACCGGTGGAAAACAGATGGACCTTCTGTCCTTTGGAGATGCTGCCGTCCACCACGCGTATCAAACACACGACTCCGCGATACTGATCGTAGACGGAATCGAACATCAGAGCGCGCAAAGGCGCTTCCGGCACACCGGATGGAGGTGGAATCTTTTCTACGACCGCTTCGAGCACCTCCTCGATACCCACGCCTTCTTTGGCACTAATTCTCAAAATCTCTTCGTTCTCGCCACCCAACAAATCCCAGATCTGCTGCTGCACCTCATCTGGTTGGGCGCCAGGGGCGTCGATCTTGTTCAACACTGGTACGATCGCCAGATCGTTGCCAACGGCCAGTAGTAGATTACTGACCGTTTGGGCTTCCACTCCTTGACTGGCATCAACTACTAGCAGAGCCCCTTCGCAGGCCGCCATGGTGCGGGACACCTCGTAGGAAAAGTCCACATGACCCGGAGTATCTATGAGGTTAAATTCGTACACATTACCGTCAGGAGCTTCGTAGTTCATGCGCACAGCATGCGCCTTTATCGTGATGCCACGCTCTCGTTCCAAGTCCATATTATCGAGGACCTGGGCCTGCATCTGTTTGCTGGAAAGCGTGCGAGTCAGCTCCAACATCCGGTCCGCCAAGGTGGATTTCCCGTGGTCGATATGGGCGATGATGCAGAAATTGCGGATTTGGGTGGCGCGCATGAACAGAAAAACAGTTGAGGGGTTATCCGATCGAGGAACGGTAAAGGGTGTTTTTTAAGGTACTTCCGGCGATTTTTTGTGTCAAACAATGCACCGCCGATCGCCGCAAGCTACAGGCCGTCGGATTCAGGCTGTCGCAGGATCCGCAGGTTTCTGCGTGCCCGTTCATGGGATGGCGAGATCTCCAAGGCCCGAACCGACATGTCGATAGCCCGATCGACCATGCCCACAGCAGCGTAAGCTGACGCCAAGTTGTCGTACAACCCCAGATTCAGCGGATCTTTGGACAAGGCTTGCTCGTATAGCTCAATCGCCTTATCCAACTTTCCGCAATGTCGGTAAGCACTCGCGAGACGACCCATTACCGCGCTAGACTCGGGATTGACCTTCAAGGCCGATTCCAACGATATGGCAGCCTCGCCCCATTGATTATTACGTCCTTGTAGACCAGCCAGCTTCATCCAGAGATCACCGCGATGGGGAAATTCTGCCACGAGGGTCAAATGCACCTGCAACGGAACCGATCCCTGTGCTTCCAGTTCCAGCGCGCGCAAGTTGACACGACCGATCTCATAATCGGGATCAACCTGCAAAGTTCGACGCAGTTTCGTTATAGCGTCCTGCGTCAACCCCATGTCCGCCAACACCAGGGCGAGATTGTTGAGCGTCTCGACATCTGTTGGAGCCAGCCTTAAGGCGTTATGGTACGCTGTAACTGCCGAGTTCAGATCTCCTCTTAGGTGATGGACAAGACCGATATTGACGTGTGCCAACACGTAAGTGGAATCAATTTTCAAAGCCTTTCTCAACTCTTCCAACGCCTCATCGAGTTTCCCTTGTCCCGACATTAGGCTTCCCAAGTTGTTTCGCGCACCAGCTAAATATGGATCTAACCCAGCGGCCATTCGAAAGGCTGATTCGGCTCCAGTCAAATCTCCCGTTGCTTCTAGAGCCAAGCCAAGATTGCTCCAAGTTTTTCCGTATCGAGGGTTAAGTGCCAAAGCATGCCGAAGCGTTTTCACGGCGGCCATTGGCTCTCCCCGGTTGATTTGGGCGAGCCCCAGATTGCTTTGTGCACGAAACATGTCGGGACCTTTGTCAACGGCGTCGCTCCACAACGTGTATTCGTCAGTCCAGACACTGTTTCGCTGTATCGAGCTAACCGACCACACCCCCAACAAGACTAACCCTGGCACGAGCAGTTTATTTCGATTTTCGCATAGCCATATCGTTCCCAGAATAGCGAACACCACGCCCACAGCGGCTAAATAGACACGTTGTTCGCTTACTAATACGTTCAACGGAATAACGAACGTTGGAACGAGGCAGACGAGGAACCAGAGAGTCCCACTTGATGCCGGCGAGCGCTTTATAGGACGTCGAAAGACCAATACGCTTATACTTGCCAACAACAACAATGCCCAAACAACCGTGGCCTCGCCAAAGCCCTGGCTGACACGGAATGTGTGCTCTACGCTTTGGCTCGTGGGCATGAACACCAACTTGACGTAATAAACCACCGCCTTGGTCTGTGTTGCCCACTGGGCACCCAGAGGTCTCAAATCTTGCGCAAGGGATTTAGGCACGTAATCGTTATTCCAAATAATCAACAGGTACAAACCGGTGATCAGGGCAAAAGGCAGGTAATGCCGTAACTGCATTGCGTTCGCTCTGCGCAAAATCACAAGAAGCGGCATCAGGACCACCGCAGTCGATTTGCTGAATAGTGCGGTGGCGTACGCGGCGACGGGCCATGAGCGTCGACAGCCAGGGCTCACCATAACGATCGCCAATAGCACTCCCGCTGCGCTCAGCGTCACAGACCGACTGCTTACATAGTTAATTGCCTGAGTTTGGATTGGATGAGATGAGAACAGAAGTCCACCCCAAAAGCCTAACCAGCGGTCGCTAAAACACCGGTTCAAAAGCAAGGCGAGAAGTATAGCGGCCAAGGCGTGTAGGCCGATGTTGACTAAATGATATCCCCACGGCTCGTAACCCCCGGCAGCATAGTTCACCGCGAACGTCGTCACAAGAAACGGCCGGTACATTGCCATGGCGGTTTCGCTAGAGAATGTTTTTGGATCCGTGAAGAACTGGGGAAGATTGCTGAGATCGCGGATGTGAGTGTTTTCCAGGATCGAGTGACTGTCATCGTAGTGGAAAGAATTCCCAAGGCTGTTGGCATATATAACGATGGTCAAAACAAAAATGGAAAACACCATCAGGGTCTTGCTAGGTGGCAATTTCATTTGACGCTGCGCATCAGTTGCTCGGCGATCTGAAAACCGCGTTTGCTTTTCTCGTACGCTGGATTTATCTGAAAAGACCGAAGGAAAAATCCGCTAGCTTGTTCAAAATAGTCATGGGCATTTTTGGTTTGGCGTATGGCATTTTTCCCCATCCAGAGATAGAGGTTTCCGAGATTGTTCAATGTATTGTAGGCTCTTGGATTCAGGGAAATCGAAGCACGGTACGCTTGCTCAGCTTGAACGAGCTCACCGATGTTGAAGTAGGCGAATCCCAGGTTTCCGTAGGCGGCAGAATGATTGGGAAAAATGGCCAGCGCCCTGCGGTAATAGGTAATCGCTGTTTGGAATAACCCTGGTCTACCAACGTCACTATCGCGCAAAGATAGTGCCCGTTGTTGGTAGATGTTGCCCACGTTTATTAGCGCATCAGCATATTGGGGATCCAACTTCAGTGCTTCTCTATAAGCAGTCTCAGCCAATGCGTAGTTTCCCAGCTCGAAGTTGACGCTGCCAAGGTTGTTTAGTGATCGAACTGCTAGGATATCGTTTGGTTTGACCTTTATCGCTCGTTCGTAAGAGGCTGCCGCTGCGTTCCAATGATAGCGCACCTTGTCTTTGTCGGAGGTCGTCACAGCAACGCGTTTATGTGCGTTTCCAAGATAGAGATGCGCCCTAGGCATCATTGGAGCTTTTGCCACAGCATCGGTCCATAGAGAAAAATCCGAAGCCCAAATACTGTTTCTCAAAATACTCAGCGATCCCAAAACCGCTATTAAGGCACCGAGGCACATATAACGAACGCTTCGGTAGGCGTAAGAAGGTTCGATCATGCGCGCCAATGCGCAGCCAATTGCAATGCAAAGGGCACCGCTGGCCAGATACAAACGGCGTTCGTTGACCATGACATTGAGAGGCACAATGCTTGTCGGGAGCAGACTGACAACTCCCCAAAAACCCAGAAACAAAGGCAATTTCATCCTGGCCAGTAAAACCCGGTACATCATGAACAGTAAGGAACAGACGAGAAGAACCGACAAGATAACACTGGGGGTAGCGGCTGAACTCGCCTCGAAGAACTGATGCTCTACGTTTAGATCCCAGGGCCACAGCAACAATTTCGCATAGTAGCCGAACGCCTTCATCTGGGTGTACAACTGCGTAGCACCGTCCCTGACGGGCCGTTCGAGAGAGCTGAGAAGGAATCCGTTTCGCCGTATCACTTCGATGTAGCTTAGTGTGGTGAGCAAGTACACGGCGTGCCATGGAAACAAGCGTCTACAAAAGAGCCTCAGACTGAAACTGCAATGGTATACGTACTCGTATGCCAGCAACACGGCCGGCAGCGTGATTGCGGTGGATTTGCTCAACAGACCGAGTATCAGCGCCCCCACTGTGGCGACATACAGAGTCGATCGCCCATTTTTACTAACACGCACGAAAAGACAGATCCCCAACAAATAGAACATGGCGGACAGGGTGTCGCTCCGGCTGCTGATATAGTTAACCGGTTCAGTGGTCAGTGGATAAACGGCGAACATAATTCCGGCCAGAAAGCCCACCAGCAGCCGCCCGGAAAGCAGGTATCCCAACCATAAAAGCAGCGCTGCGTTGGTTGCATGCAGTGCAATGTTCACAAGGTGGTATCCACCAACTTCGTAGCCTCCTACGGCATAGTTAAGCGCATAGGTAACCAGGAGCAGAGGTCGGTACATCCCCTTGTCGGCGTCCCTAGAGAACATGCCGGGATCGGCAAAGAAGCTAGGTATGTTTTCAAGGCTTCTTATGTTGATATTGTTTTGAATGGAATGCTCGTCATCATAGTGGAAGGAATTGTCGAAAGTGTTCCAATACACTCCGACGCAGACGACGATTACAACAAACCAACCCTTGCTCAACGGACTTCACCTTGCAATCGCACTAACCTCTCCCGTGCCCGCCTGTCCATCTCCGGATCCGAGGCAATCTCGAGCAGTTGGCGATACACACCTATTGCCTCGACGCCTCGACCCGAGGATTCCAAGGCATTAGCTAACTGCAGGTATCCCAGATCAAACTCTGGAAAAGCCGAAACGAGGGTCCGATTTACATCGATGCTTTCGCTATATCTTTGTTGTTGAAAAAGAGCCACTGATCGATAAAACAAGAGGTCGCGGACCTTTGGATTCTGGGCCAAAAGCGCTGCGCATACGGACTCTACCAACAGATGGTCACCAACGCGAAATAGCGCCTGCGCAAGCCGGTCAAAGTTGGTTTTAGCATCGGCAGCCTGTTTGGGATGGGCGAGACCGTGACCGTAATAGTGGAGAGCGCTGTCCAATCTACCTTCTGCCTCAAATAGAGTTCCCAGGTTATTTGCCACCAACGCGAAATGTATGCTGGTGTCGGCAATAGACTTGTAAAGCACTCGCGCACGTTGATGCCTGCCAGACTGCTGCAAAACCCGAGCGAGATTGTAGCGCACTTCCATAGCATTTTTTTGTTTGTCCAGCAAACGTTCGTAGACCGATATTGCCTTGTCGGTGGCGCCCATGGCATCGAAAACGGTGCCTAGGTTGTTCAACGCCGCGGGATGATCCCGATCGACCGACAATGCTTGTTCGAAGTACTTCACGGCCTCTTCATAGTGTCCAGCGTCCTTGGCGTAGTTACCTAGATGCACGTAGGCAACAGGCACCAGGGATTGAGGTGACTTACGGGCAGCATCACTCCACAGAGTGTGATCATTGGCCCAGACTGTGTTTCTTTTGGCAACCAGAAGACCGAAGAGCACAACGACCAACGGGATGAAATACCGAAGACGCCTCATTTGGATGTCAGAGATAGTGCCACCTATAATGACTAGGCCTATCAACGGCAGATAGAGGCGATGATCATTCACTAAGACATACAAGGGCACCACAGAAGCTGGGGCCAGACTTATCGCGAACCAGATTGCGCCAAACAGTCTCTTGCGCTTCATTTTCCCACCTGCTACCAAGAAAACGAAGACGCTCAGCAAAAACGCCAGGTATAGCAGTACCACTGGCGTGACAGCCGATTCGAAGAACTGGTGATGTACGTTGAGACCAACTGGAAAAAAAAGCAGCTTCGTGTAGTAAACCCAAGCTTTGATCTGCGTCGCGATCTGCAGATCCCATGTACGAACTGGCGCGTCTACCACCGCCTTATTCACAAAGGAACTCACCAAAACGAGATAAATAATCGAGCAAACAAGGTACGGCACATAGCGAAACCACATATGCGTGAATGGTTTTTTTTCCGACCAATCACGCGCCAACAATAGCACGGGCAAGCCGATGGCTACCGATTTCGTTAATAAACCTGCCGCGAAACAAACGACTGATTGGATATAAGTTGGCAAACCCGAAACTCTCGATTTCTCGTAGAGCCAAAAACTTACTACCACAAAGAAACCAACCATCAATTCCGATCGACTGCTTATGTAGTTGACGGGTTCGGTGCAAATCGGATGAAGGGCAAAGATCAGAGTTCCCCACAGCCGGTAAGTTCGATGCGAGCCCAACGTCCCCAATAGCAGCCAAACAACAACGCTTGTCCCGGCATGCATTGAGATATTGACCAGATGGTACGAATAAACCTCGCGCTGGCTCCACGCATAGTTTAAAGCGAAAGAGGTGAGCAATAGAGGCCGATACATGCCCTTGTCAGCGTCTCGAGAAAAAAAGGCAGGATTGGAAAAAAATTCAGGGACGAGCGCAAGATCTTCGATATGAGGATTCTCCACCAAGACATGAAGATCATCGTAATGGAAGGTATTGTTCACGGAGTTGGCATAGGAGACAAAAACCAAGCCCACGATGAAAAATGGGAGGAGACGTTGGCGCCTCTCAAACGACCAATTACTCATGCAAAAGTCGCTGAATCATTGCAATGCGCTCCCTGGTCTTACGATACCCAGGCGACACCATTTCAACATTTCTGTAAAGATCATATGCTTCGCGCAGCTTGCCGAGATTAAAATGTGAGTCTCTTCGTTCCGACATGGCCAGAAGGATCTCCGCCTGCACGTATAAGTACGCTGATTCTGTTGGTTCGATCGCTGCAGCTCGTCGGTACGCTTGCAAGGCCCCCTTCATATCTCCCATACGGAACAAAAGCGTCCCCGTCTGATAGAAGACATCGGCATCTTCAGGCATAAGTTCCGCGGCTCGCCGATATCCCTTCAATGCCTCACGTCTTCTGCCCAAGACATCCAAAGAGCGAGCACGATTGAAGTGGGCTTCTGGAAGATTCGGATAGATTTGCGTGGCCCTATCATAATATTCAATGGCCAGATCATGTTCGTCGATAGTGGCGTATATATTTCCCAGATTATTCAAAACTTCCCGGTATGTTGGGTCGTTTTCTAGTACGCGTTCGTATTCTATCGCAGCAGCTTGCAAAGCCTCGGTAGCCAATTTTTTATCACTATGTTTCAGCGCCTCTTCGTAGAGCATGTTCGCCAAGTTGGTGCGCGCGGCAGGATGTTTCTCCTCTAGTTGCAAGGCTCGGGAATACCGCTGGCGCGCTTTTTCCCAATCACCGCGCACACGCAGGGCATTGCCGAGCTCAACATGGACGCGCGGCATCAGTGGACTTTTTTTCGCTGCAGCACTCCACAGACTTATTTCATCGATCCAAACCTTGTTGCGCTGAAACGCCAACATCGAAAACACTGGAATCACTACATAGCACAAGTTCCTTGCAGGCAAACGAAGATGTTCCACAAAACGGCCGAAAATAATTGCAACACCAACCAACGGGAGATAGAGCCGGTGTTCGTTAACCAAGACATTCAATGGGATTATGGCGGCAGGAAGTATACAGATCACGATCCAAGCGACCCAGAACATCGATTCACCATTGACATTTCTCAAAACAAATGCCAATGCAGAAACAACGAAAACAAGACTAGCAATTACCGCTCCCTCCCAGAAAAAACGAGATTCAAAAAACTGATGTTCTACATTCAAAGAGACCGGCAACGAAACAAGCTCGACGTATTTGACAATCGCCTTTAGCTGCGTCCAAAACTGTACATCCCAACTTCGTACGGGTTGCTCCAACGAACCACCCAGAAATCCAGTTGCCGATATGACCCACAAATAAAGAGCAGTGGCAACCCAAAATTTCCATCTCCTCAAAATGGCGTTACTAAACGACAAACCATCGACTCCGACGTCACGCACGAACAACAACACCGGAAAAACCACAACAACCGATTTTGAAAGCAGACCGCAAACGAAACAAGCCAAGGAAGCTCTCTCCGCCATGGCGGTTTCTAACAGTCGAATTCGAAAGGCGGCAAGAAGAAAGCATGCTGCTAAAGACTCCGAACGACTGCTGACATAGTTAACCGGTTCTGTCACCAGCGGGTGGAGGGCAAAGAAAAGGCCAGCAAATAGGGCCCGCCCCGCGCTCAATCCGACAGCTTGAGCCACGTTCCAGACCAAGAAGCTACATATTAGATGTAAGACAACGTTGGTACCGTGAAAAACGATCGGCAAGTAACCGTCCCAAGCATAGTTGAGTGCATACGACACCAGAACTATTGGCCGGTACATACCCTTTTCGGGGTCGACCGAAAAGCGGGATATTTCAAAGAAATACGCTCCAATGTCGTCTAGCTGACGCACGTGGGGATTGTCCACGATCGAATGTATGTCGTCGTAATGAAACCCCCCCTGTAGCGAATTCGCGAACGTAACCACCACGGCCACTAAAAGCAGTACGGGAATGAATAATTTCATCGAGCGGACAAGTCCAACTCTTGCATTCGACTTTCCACAAATTGACGGCGTCCGTCCGTACGCGTCCAAGACCGAAGAAAATCCCTATACACTCGGATGGCCTCCGTACGCGAGCCGGTTTCCTCTAGACTTTTACCCAACCCGAACAGAGCCCGGCCATCGGTGGGATCGACGCTCAGGGCCCGGCGAAAGTAGTGGATTGCCTCTTGGTGATTACGCTCATCAGCCAAGAGTTCGCCTAATGCCGCAAGTGGTCGCAGCTCATACGGATCAATCCTGTGCGCCTGCACAAATGCTGCCTTGGCGGACTTGGTGTCCTTCTGCATTTTGAACGCACGACCAAGATGGTAATGATGTAACGCTGATCCCCGCCCCTTGTCGATTGCCTGCTTAAGCAACGTAGCCGCTTCATAACCCCTATGTAGTTCCAGGTAGGTTGTAGCGAGGTTAACCTCCACTTCTCTCAAGTCTTCAGACGATCGAGCCAAGGCTTTTTGATATTGCTGCAAGGCGGTCTCATGCTTTCCCTGAGCTGAGAGAACGTTTCCCAAGTTATTGTAGGGTTCGGACAATCCAGGAGATAGCGAAATGGCTTTTTCGTACGCCCTCTTGGCATCGTCTAGTCGTCCAGCTTCCTGGAGAACGAGCCCGTAGTTGCTCCAATTACTGCCACGGGATCCATCTATTTTCAACGCCTTTACGAACATACGTGCAGAGGCTTCGTGCTCTCCTTTTTGGAAGTGAGCGTCACCTAGATTTAGATAGATCTCATCATAGTTTGGATATCGTTGTAGAGCTTCCTTGTACCAGTGTATCGCCTCATCAAAATTTCCTTGTTCATGGTATAATGTTGCAATATTGTTGTAAGCTTCACCATTGCGCGGATCGATTTCAATTGTTTTGCGGTACGCAGCCATCGCTGCTTCGCGTCGGCCAATATGCTGTAAGGCCCTGCCATAGTTAGCTCGGGCGCGACGCATTCCAGGTGCTTTTTTTACAGCGTCTTCCCAAAGAGTCAGATCGCTTCCCCATACCTCGTTTCGCTCTATTGTATGTAACGCCATAACCACAACAATGGTAACCACGAGTGGCACTGGAACGTGTTTTAGCGCGTAGGCTGTTATCCACGCAAGCCCGGCAGCCGCTAAATAGATGCGCCGTTCGTTTACCAGCATGTTCAACGGCATGACTGTAGCTGGCAACAGAACCACAAAACTGAAAAGCGCTGCAAAACGCATGTTGGTATGAGATCGCCAATTCCATACGAATGCGACCAGTCCGGCAACAAAAATCATGCCTAGTATTACCGCCGGATCCTGCCAGCTGGCCGACTCGAAAAATTGATGTTCGACGTTAAGTTTATACGGGAAAAACAAAAGCTGAACGTAGTATGGAACTGCCTTCAGTTGAGTCCAAATTTGGATCGGTTCAGACCGCACCGGGGCTCCGAGAGATTTTGGCAAGTATCCAGACAACCATGCAACACCTAGGTAGATGCCGAGAAGCAACCAGTACGGAAAGTGCAGCCTCGAAAACACGGATTTTAAATTTACTATTCCTCGTTTGGACACATCATAAACAAGCAAGATAGCCGGTAGGGTCGCTACCGTAGACTTCGTTAGAAGCCCGAACGCGCATGCAGACAGACCAAACCAAGATACCCCCCATCTATTCTTGTCGTATTGCACCGCAAAATAGTAGAAAGCCGCGAAATAAAAGAATGCAGCTAGGCTTTCACTACGACTGCTGACGTAGTTGACTGGCTCTGTACATATCGGGTTGACTGCAAAAAGAAGGCCACTGATAAAACCTGCTGGCCCACCGATCAACACCTTGCCGATTGCGCCGACTAACACCGAACAGCCTGCGTGGATAAGCAAGTTCACCAGCAGATAACCCCATGCCTCGTATTCAACTAGTGCGTAGTTGATTGCAAAGGTTACCAACAAAACAGGTCGGTACATGGCCTTTTCCGGATCAGCAGAAAAAGTATTCATATCGACAAAAAAAGCCGGGACGTTGGCTAACGACCTTATAGAAAGATTGTCTACGATGGAATGGAAGTCATCGTAATGAAAGGAACCGCCGAGGGAATTGGCGTAGCAGATACAGCAAAGTAGAAAAATCGTCAGGCTCTGTCGTGAATTCACGACTATGCCCTGTTTCATTTGACCTCGAGTTGGGCGGACTTTCCGTCTTGGTCACGTTTGATGGCCGCCGCTTTATGTAAAGCAAGCTTGGCCTCATTCGCTCTACCCATTCGGGAGTAGAGCCCTGCAAGATTCAACCAAGCCTCCAAATATTCAGGACTCAGGTCCAACGCGTTGGCATACGCGGCCTCCGCATTTCCAAAAGCATCCAATCCTTGATAGGCGTTGCCAGCGTTAAGCCAGCTGCGGGAATCAGTCGAGTCTAATTCGACTGCCTGCAGATGTTGAACGAGGGCTTCTTCTGGCCGGTTCAATAGCTGGTAGACATTTCCCAAGTTGTTGCGCAGACCGGGATTGGTTGGGACAAGATCGACCGCATTGAGATAGGCATCCAAGCTTGCATCGAGATCTCCCTCCAAACGATATTGCTCTCCGAGAACTATACATAGATCGGCATTGTCCGCCAGCAGCTCCACTCCCCTTTCCAAAATCTCTACAGCATCTAATCCATTACCTTCAGCCCGGCTCAACTCAGCGAGTCTAATGTATGCCGGACCATAATTAGGGTCGCGTTCTAGGACGGCGGTAAATGCCATCTTGGCGGCAACCTGGTTACCATTCTTGAGATTGTATTCACCCAGAAAAATGTGAGGGCGAGCCATGAGCGGCGCCTTGGCGGCAGCATTGCTCCAAAGCGCATAAGCGCTGCTCCACACATGATTGCGTTGCATGGTAGTCCATCCAAATAACCCTATAAGAGCAACCGGTATAATCATGCACGCCAAAACCTTACTTTGTCGAAAATTGAAACGCCAGAGTGCAAAACCGGAAAGAATAGCGAATGCCACCGACGGAAGGTATAGCCGATGTTCATTAATTAGAACATTTAACGGGATTAACGAGGAGGGGGCCAAGATTATCAGGAACCAACTCAAACAAAACAAAAACACCGGCCGGGACCTCATAGCGCTAAACACAACGAATGCGAGGGACAACAGGAAGATCAAAGACATCCCAGTTATTGGATCGAACAAACTGTCCGAAATCAAGAACTGATGATCAACGCTGAGGCCTGTGGGTAACGCTAGTAACTTCAAATAGAAAACGAAAGCCTTTGACTGAGTCCAGAGCTGCTCTTGTAAACCACGTACCGGAGCGCCGAGACTTGCTTTGTAGACAAATTTCCAAACCACAACGAGGTAAGCGGCTGCGATTGCCGTTAACAGCAAATACGTCGCGACTGCTTGGCGCCAAGTTATCCGCAAACGGGCCAAATAGTCGTGGATAAACAAAACTGCCGGAAAGACTATTACTATCGATTTACTTAGAAGCCCCCCTGCGTAGGCCACTCCAATACCAATGAGTCTGCTGGGCATACTTGCCCGTTGCATAGAAAAACGTAAAGCCAATAGAAAAAAGAATGCCGCCAGCAACTCCGAGCGGCTGCTGATATAGTTTACCGCTTCGGAGTTGATCGGATGTGTTCCGAAAACAAGGGCCGCCAATAATGACGGCATAGTAGTTTTGGTCAGCGCTTGACAGATACCAAAAACCAACAACGCATTGAGACCATGCAGCCCAACGTTGATCAGATGGTAACTCCAAGGTTCGCGACTGCTCACAGCGTAGTTCAACGCAAAACTGGAAAGCAGGACTGGTCTGTACATGGCGCTTTCAGCTCGTTCTGAGAATAGCGTCGGATCTGTGAAATACTGTGGCACATTCGCCAGTCGTCGAATGTGAGGATTGTTCGCAATAGAATGGAAATCATCATATTGAAACGGGTTTTTCAGCGAGTTCAGATATACAACTACCGGCAAGAGGAACACGACCAGAGCCCATTTTTTATTTGGGTAAATTGAATTTGTCTGCCCCTTAATGGCCGCCGAAGCCTCGCCATCGCTTAAACGTTTCCAACTAATCATTTTATCAATTCAAGCGCAGCAATACGCTGTTTCGCTCGCTCAGCCACTGCGCCACCTTGGTCCCATATAGCAACAAAGAGACGGTAGTTGTTGAGCGCCTGGACGTTTTTTCCATTGGATTCCTTCAACAATGCCAGGTTGTAATATGGCTTGGCGTAGATAGGATCGATTTCGATGGCACGCATGTAGGCGTTTTCTGCTTCTCGAAATCGTCCTTGCCCCTCCAAGGATCCTCCAAGGTTGAAATACACCCGGGCGGCGGAGTCGTCGATTTCCAAGGCTTGCCGAAACGAACGTTCCGCCTCGTGGTATCGTTCCATCCGTAGCAACATTGTGCCCATGTTATTGAACACCTCCTCCCGATTGGCCGCAATCGGCAAAGCAGATTCATACAACGCCATTGCCTCTGAAAAGCGTCCGCTTCTGCCCAGCAAGGTCGCCAGGTTGGTCAGCGCTTCCAAGTTTCCGCGTTGTAGTGCCAACGCCCGTCGAAAACTTGCTTCTGCAGTTTGCAGTTTCCCGTAGGATACCTGTACGAGCCCTAGTTTTGACCACGCTGCCGCGTTTTCGGGTTCAAGATCGATCGCTCGCAATACTTTTATCTCCGCCTTATCAAGTTCACCTACCTTTCTAAATATTCGTCCCAGATTCAGGAGCGGCCGAGTCATGAGCGGCGCTTTTTGGTGTGCGTCCAACCACAGCCTCTTTTCCGTTGCCCAGACCTCGTTCCTACCCACAGTAAGCAAGAGGCACGGTATGATCGCCAACGCGGCAAATGAGGATCCCATTGAGCGATTTGTTCTCGTGAGTACCCATGTGCCCAGTCCTATCACCGCCGCCAGCACCAGGTACATACGCCTCTCGTTAACCAAGACATTCAGCGGAACAATAAACGTGGGTAGTGAAACGACAATGAACCAAGTAAACCAGAAAAGAGGAAGAGAGAGTGCTATTTTTCCGAAACGCCATAAAACAAATAACAAGGATGCTGCACCCAATGCCGCCAGCAACACCGTACTGTCCGTCAGCGCTTTGGCTTCAAAAAACTGATGTTCCACACTCAGAGAAACCGGTAACGCAAGCATCTGAGCATAATAAGCCATAGCCTTCATCTGCGTTGCCAGTTGGATTTCCAGAGCACGTAACGGGGAATCCATGAATGCTTCTTGAACATTTGACCGCACCATGACTACGTATGCTGCGCCAATGACCACGTGAGGAATCAATCGTTTCCAGCGACGATTCAGTTTCTCTCTGTGCCGAATGTAATCGTAGCAGAGCAACAGCACCGGAAGCCCGACTGCAGTCGACTTCGACAATATCGCTACACCATAACAACAGTACGAAAGCACGAGGAACCTGCCCTTGTCTTTCGCATAACTGGACAACCCGGCAATAAAGAAAAAGGCGGCCAATGATTCGGACCGGCTGCTCAGATAGTTGACCGGTTCGCACGCAAGCGGATGCGCAACAAATAACAGCGATGCCAAAACCGACGGCCTCGAGGACAATCCTAACTGCCGCAGTAAAAGATAAAATACCACCGCAACGCCGGCGTGGACGGCCAAGTTGACCAAATGATATCCGACGACTTCGTAGCCTCCCACCCAGTAGTTCAAGGCATACGTAACAAGAACCACAGGACGGTACATCTCGCTGCCAACATTTCTAGAAAAAAGCGTAGGATCTACGAAGAACGAGGGAATGTTTTCTAACTTGCGAATGTGGGGGTTCTTGAGAATGGAGTGCTCGTCATCGAACTGAAAGCTGTTTCCGAGGGTATTGGAAAAAACCATTGCGCATGTTGCGACGATGAGCAGCACCGAGGCAAAATCTCTTTTGTAGACCACTATTCCCCTATTGCAAATTCAATATTCGTTTTCCCAACGCCTTGAAGTTAGGTGCCGCCGCGTATTTGTGTCGCTGGCGTACGAGATTTCGATACAGTCTTGCTCGCAGATTGGAATCCAGCATTGCTACCAGCTTGCGAGCCACGTCGTCAGGGGAATGCGGATCGGCAACCAACCCAAAGTCCTCTTGCTCTATAAGGCGCTGTGCACTTCCCTCGGGTAGCACCGCGAATACAGGACGCGCGTGAGCAATGTATTCGTAGAGCTTGCCCGGAATAGCATACGCATAGTCGGACGACGCCAGCGAAAGGTAGCAGACGTCTGATGCTGCGAGCCTAGCACTCACCTCTCCCGCATTGAGGTAACCGCCGTACTTAATGGCCCCATTGAACCTTCTGGCAAGGCGATTCCGGCGATAGTAGTTGTCTGGGCCATATATAGTGAGCTCGAAACGTCGGATTTTCTCGGGATGATGTCTCTGGATCATCTCTACAGCGTCAAAAATTACCTCCAAACCCTGCGCGGCTGTAATGGAACCGATGTAAACGATCTGAACCTTGTCGCAATCCCGATGCGGTGGCGTCGATTCGGGCATGCGCCAAAAACCGTTTGGAGTCACCAGCACATCTTCAGAATTAAGACCGTAACGATCAATCAGATTATCAGCGACTTCTTGAGTAGCCACTGAAACCAACGCCGCCCGTTGAATAACCCACTTTTCGCACCATTGCGCCCAGGCAGATTGCAGTCCCGACGATAGATCCCGGTATTCATCTCTGAAATCGAGGACTAGCTTTGCGCCGGTTCTGTTCGCCGCCATGGCAGCAGCAAGGTGATCCGTTATCGGCGGATAAAGGCTACATATCACGTCTTCAGACGTTGATGCAACGCATGCAACAGCGCTTGCCGCCGGCCTTAACCAGTTGATGTGGGGACAAGGCACCAAACCGCCACGAAACAACAATTCACCGGTAAGATACCAAGGAATAGCTCGCGGCCGATGCACTGGTATATCACTTGATTGAGGCAGAGTGTCAGGATCGTCCACAAACGCCCCCAGGGCTTTAGAGACATTTCCGTGTGCCACGATCTCCACGTCGCAACCTGCCTCCGCCAAATAGCGTGCAAACTGATATCGTCTGAAAGTGCGAGCAAGAGGAGGAAAATGACAAGTGAGAAAGCAGACCTTCATGGCGCCGTCGTGCGGGTAAAGCCGTCGCGAGCTTTGTCGACGAACGCAGCATATTTAGGATCCTGGTTCAATAGGAAAACGGCCCGCTCGAACGCCACGTGGGCCCGGTGCCGCTCTCCCTTCCATTCGGAAAGACGCGCCAGATTCAACCATGCTCCACCAAGCTCTGGATCCTGAGACTCTGGCCAATAAACAGAGTCACCGACTGCAAGTTCGTATGCCTCGTGCGCTGCCTCAAAATTTCCGAGTGCTTCCAGCGCTTGACCAAGATTGTTTCTGGCTTTGACAAAATGGGGATCTATCTCCAAGGCAATCTGAAACGCTTTCAGTGCCTGCTGCGGCTTGTTTGCGACCATGTAGAGATTGCCGATGTTGTGATGCACTCCCGGAAGTTTCGGATTGTGGCGCAAAGCTTCTCGATAAGCCGCTTCCGATAGTTCCTCCTTTCCCATCTCGCTCAGTATATTACCTTTAATTACCCAGCCTTCGGCGAAGCTTGAGTCCAGCTCTAATCCCCTATTCAACTCTCTTAAACTAACCTCAAGCTGCTCCTGCTTGTGGTAGGAAATCGCTAGGTTCAACCTTGAACGCGGCATCATTGGTGATTTATCGACGGAATCACGCCAAAGAGTCGTTCCGTCGGCCCAGACTTGGTTGCGCTGGAAGGTCAGCACAGAAAACAGCGTGCAAATCGTTACCCCAAGTACACTCGCTATCCTTGGTTTGGCCCTGAACACGAGATACCAAGCCCATGCGAGCAACAGGACCAGTCCCAAACTGGCTAAATACAAGCGACGCTCACTGACAAGAATGTTTAGTGGAATCACAGACGCGGGGAGTATAGCAATCAAGAACCACCATAGACCAAATTTCATTGAACGGAATTTGGTCGCAGGCACAACAACGAACAATGAAAACACAAATAAGATTGACAAGATGACAGCCGGATCAACTAAGTTAGTGCTCTCAAAAAATTGATGTTCGACATTGAGTTTTATAGGAATTGTTGATATCCAAACGTAATAGACAAGTGCCTTTGTTTGAGTCAGAAGCTGAACATCAATTGAACGCGGCATCTTGTCGATAGAGCTATCCACATACCGATTGCCCCAAATGATCAACAGATAAACCCCAGCCAGAAAACCAAGTGTCCAGTATTTGTTCCATCTTACGCCAATGCCACGAACAAGTCTGAACATTCCCTGTTGGCCCGATTCCCAAACAAACACCACAACGGGAAGAGTTATCGCCACCGACTTGCACAACAACCCTGCACCGAAAACAATACAGCCTATGGTTGACCAACCAAGGCTCGAACGGACAAGAAAAACAAAACCAAATATGTAAAACAATGACACTAGCAAGTCTGACCTGCTACTGAGATAGTTAACCAGCTCGGCGTGAACCGGGTGCAGCAGAAACACCAGACCGGTAGCGATTGCAAGACCCGTGGGCCCGATTTTTTTCACTAACAGAAACACACCAAACGCGCACATGATATGTAATACTAGATTCATGACGCGATACCCCCATACGTCCTGGCCATGAAACGCGTAGTTGAGCGCC
>CAYNZV010000050.1:0-17562 GCA_964401715.1 uncultured Gemmatimonadaceae bacterium
GCACCCTCCACCAGCACTTTGAGCTTCGCCAGCGCCGTTTCTCGCGGCAAGTACTTCATGCCACAGTCTGGCGCCGGCATCAATCGTGCCGCCGGCACATAATCGAGGGCAGCACGAATCCGCCCCGCTACCAGCTCAACGCTTTCCACGTCGGTGCTTGAATTGTCGATCACCCCTAGAATGATCGTCTTCTCTGGAATAGCCTTCAGAATGGAGACGTCGAGCCCAGGTTGGGCTACTTCGATCGACAGTTGATCTACGGTCGTGTCATTTAATTCCTCTATGAAGGAGTAACCCGCCGGCTTATCCTTGATGAAGAAACCGTAGCCAAAACACATATGCAGTGCAGTTGTTTCGCTAATTCCTTCCAGCGCCTTGTTGATCATCTCGACACCGTAGACCTTGGCCTTTTCCGGTTTTGCCTGTAGGTAGGGCTCATCTAGTTGGACCACGTCGGCCCCAGCTTTGAATAGGTGTTTCACTTCGACGTTGACGGCGGCAGCGAAATCCATAGCCATCGCCTTCTCGTCGCCGTAATGATCATCCTGGGTCTGCTGCGTCATGGTGAAAGGTCCGGGGATAGTGATCTTGATCTTCCGATCCGAGTTGGCACGCAGAAATTCGACGTCGGTGACCTCGACATCTCCTTTGTGTTTTATTGGTCCTACGATGCGCGGCGCCGAATTCTCTCTGCCGTTCCGTTCGATGAACACCCCGGGGTTATCGACGTCGATCCCGGAAAGACCATTGGCGAATCTATTCGAATAGCTCTCGCGACGGATCTCGCCGTCGGTGATTACATCTATACCGGCGCTTTGCATGTCGTGAATGGCCAGTCGCGTCGCGTCGTCCTGTGCTGCAGATAGGTGTTCCTCCGGGACTCGCCACAACTCTTTTGCCAATGCTCGAGGCGGCGGCCGTTTCTGCAAGCGATCGCGATCGATCAGCCAGTCGGGTTGGGGATAGCTGCCAACTACCGTTGTTTCGAGCATGGCGATCTCCTTTCTTGACGATTGATTGCTTGAGTATATGAAAATGACGGCTACCGATCAGAACTCCAAGGAAAACACCTCTGCTCGAGCCATGTGAAGCCTTACCGATATCACCTTGCCCTGGAGTGCCGAGAGATCGCTCTTGCCGTTCCAGGTGACAACCCGATTTAGCTCATCTCCCGTCAACACATCCACATCATCCTCACTGAATCCTTCCAACGTTTTGGTCTCACTGATCGGAAAGGGTGGTGGGGTGACCAGTTCGACCTTCACCCAGCCTGCCCGCTTGGTGCGAAAGTTGATCCGCAGCTCGCTACCGTGGCAGGGCCGCCCCATGGTGGTCACGCGGCCCTCCACCGGCGCTTCCAGAGCCACCAGACGATTGCGCTGCCAGATCGCCCAACGGAACTCCGCCGGCGCCTCCGGTTTCCCGTGGTCGTGGCGGCTGTATCTCCCATCGTAGGCCACTGCCCACTCATCGTCATTCAACGACACCAGGTTAGGTCCGGCATGGATCATGCCGTACTCGCGCTCTCCACTTATGCGGGAAATAATCGGCCGGCGCTCGGGACGGTCCCAGCTCCAACCATCACGGCTGACGGCCAGCTGCACGTCGAGCTCCGAATCGAGCCGGTGGTATATCGACGGAAACATCAAATAGAGACCCGGCACACCAGGGTAGGCACAGTAGGCGGGGGTATAGATGTCGTCCGTCGGTGGATCTTGGGCATCGGCGGCCAACACATACTGCGGTGGATGCCAGTTCCCGAACTCCTTGCCTCCCGAACGTCGCAGCGCCCTGCGACCACGGACGCCGTACTCTGACTCCTCAGGGAATCCGCGCATGTAAGCCACATACTCGCCAGTGTCCGGGTTGTAGGCCGCCACGTTCTGGCTGTCCAAAGGCGTCCCGCCAACATTGACCAGCGGATCTTCCAACACGCGCCAACGCAGTCCGTCGGCGGAAACAGCGCCGAAAAGTGCATTGTCTCGCCACACGTTGAACTGCTCGCGCACCGCTGTCATCGTGTTGCGGGTCGGGTCACTGGACGCGCCGGTTTTCTTGCCGAGTTCGCGAAACTTCGGCCAATCCATCTCCGGGTCGATTTTGCCCTCGCGAAAGAAAATCGTTTTGGGGCAGATCGCCTTGTAACGCTCTTCCGGGCCTGCGGTGGGATCCACGAAAACCATATCGATCTCGCACTCGTCGTGGCTCGAAATCAAGTTGTTGGTGGTGGAACCCTGGTAATCGCATAGCCCCAGCTCTGGTCGGTCCCAATTCCAGCCATCAGCGCTTTCCTGATACGAATTGTATCGCCATCCCACGTCGCCCTGCGACCAATACCACATCCGATAGCGTCCGTTCTCGTGAATCACGCACGGATAGCAGATCGACGCTGTTTCCCATGGTTGCTCCGCTCGTATGATCGGCTCCGACCTCCGTGCTTCCTGAATCGTAAGCTGAACCCCCTCGGGCGGATCTTGAAGCCAAGCATCGCCGTTGTCGTACTGTCCGGCTTGACCAGGCCAGATCTCGTACCAGTCGACAAACGGTTTTAGTACAGGACCGCTCTTTTCCACACTACTCCTCCTTGTTCATGGGCTTCGTCTGCTAACACCGCTGACAACAGCCATCGGGTCACGCAGCTTAATGATAGATCTCATAATAGCAAATCGGTTGACCTAGTTGCAAAAGACCGAATTTGCACCGCTAAAACTGGTTTGATAGTTTCGGCCCGGATCAAGTTCGGCCTTAGTAGCTGCACATAGCCATTCGCAGTGCAACTTCTGGACATTATCATGGTAAACGAAGTGACCAAACAGGAGATCGACGAGGGTTTTCGCCACCTCGGTATAGCGGAAGGCGACACCGTGCTCATGCACACCGCCATGCGAACAATCGGTCGCATCGAGGGCGGCGCCGACACCGTGGTCGATGCGCTGCTCGAGGTGTTGGGTAAGCGTGGGACCTTGGTAGTGCCCACCTTCACCTTCGCCCACGAAGGGGAAGAGGATCCGATTATCGATCCCGCCTCCGATCCGTCGGAGATGGGCGCCATTACAGAAGCTGTGCGGCGCCGACCGGAATCCCTCCGCAGCACGGCTTACCGCCACAGCTTTGCCGCCATCGGTCGACGCGCTGAAGTCATTACCCAGGTCGATCCCGCAAACTCGGCCTTCGACCTGCGATCCTGCTTTGGAGTCATGCTGGCACTGGGGACGCAGGTCATCATGCTGGGACTGACCTACGCCAGCTCGACGAGCCATCACTTCGCCGAATTCCTGTGCAATGTTCCCTATCGTCACACCATCGACATAACCGTGAAGGTGCGTCGTGCCGACGGCACTGTGTACGAGCAGCCGATGGTCGACTATCAACCCAAGCCGGAGGGGGGCAGCTACTACGGCTCACGGTATCCTGATTTCAGCCGCCTGGGCCGCATGATCGAAGATCGGGGTCGGGTCGGACTAGCTGCAATCGGCAACAGCGCGGTACGACGTTTTCGCATGCGCGATCTGGCGGATCTTGCACAGGAGGAGGCGCACAAAGACTACAATATTTTTCGAACGCCCGAAGGGAAAACCGACTTTATGACTCCCTTGGATTTCGGCACTGTTATCACCAGCCCCGAGTTGCTCGACGGCGCCGGGCGGGGCGGTCGTCACAAGTGGTGTGTCATCGACCCCGCCAAGTTGGAAATGCCATCTTGACATATGCACTGCACGCCACGCATTACTCGCGAAAGCCGACAAACATCGAAGCGGCTCAGTTGCCTCACTGACATCTAACCTAGGAGTCATTCTATGGACGCGGAACGACAGAAAGCGCGCTGGCGGCGACGCCGGATCATTTACAACAACGACGGCGACGACGCCTTGGAAGCAAGATCTGGTGTAGAGCACGAGCACGACGTGGCCGAATCCTTGATGGTGCGCTCTTCTGGAGATCTGGTTCAGGATTTTCTCGATGCGCGCAGCACACCGTTGATCGGATCCCAGGTTGACAGTAACTGGTTCGCCAGCGCCATGGCGGGTTTGACCTTCTCCCATCACAGTAAACTTGGTGGCTTCTACGGCAAAGAAATCCCGTTGGAACTAGTGGAGAAGTACGGGCGCGACACCCTCCAGATTCAGCTGGACTTCAGCCGCGAGCACGGCATGGAAGCGGCATGGTGCCTGCGTATGAACGACTGCCACGATGCCCATCCGATGGGAAGCCGCCGTTGGAACTACGGTCTAGCAAAGTTCAAGCGTGAAAATCCGCAATACTTGATGGGGAAAGAGGGCGACTGGGAGAAGTACGAAGGTCAGAACTCGGTGCTGCAGGCATGGACACGAGTGGATTTTTCATTTGAACAGGTACGGGACCACATCTTCAGGGTCATCGCGGAGGTAGCGCAGAACTACGACGTCGACCTGATCGGCATGGAGTTCTTCAAGTATTGGCCGTTCTTCCGCGAGTCGCTGGATGGAAATCCGGTCACGCCAGAGCACATGGAGATCATGAACGATCTCATGCGCCGTATCCGTCTGATGGCCGACGAGGTCGGCGAACGCCGCGGTCGTCCCTTACTGTTGTCCGCCCACACGCCGTTCGCTTTGGAGGAATGCGTCTACGCAGGGATCGATCTGGAAACCTGGCTGAAAGAAGACCTCATCGACCAGTTCTGCCCGGGAGGCAGTCACGAGTCGGTCTTCCGCGATTCCTACACCGACATCATCGAGTTGGGACACAAGTACGAGGTCCCCGTTTACCCTTGCATTTCGTGGGCATTCTGGGATCGCTGGGTATACCTTGATCACAATGACGGCAGATACCGTCATTACGCCGATTGGCTCGAAACCCTGTATGGCGGGCAGCCAGATCGCATAGGCAAACCGTCGTACATTCTTGTATTCAATAGGTGGGAGGGCACCTTTCCCGCTTGGCGCGGCGCTGCGATGAATTTGTTCGACGCGGGTGCAGATGGGCTCTACATCTTCAACCCGGCTCTAGGAGAGCCACGCTGGTGGTTCGAGATCGGTGAGGTTGAGACCATGGCGGGGAAAAACCGGATTTACGGTATCGACCGTTTCGAAGGGGAAAATAGCTTCCATCACATCCAGGAGGTAGACTTGAAACCCGGCGCTCCTGTAGAAACCGGTTTTCAAGTGGGTGAAGACGTGGGCGCCACCGACGCGCACAGCATCGACTTTCGCATACACTTGTGGAACCACGTCTCCGGCGACGACTTGGCCGTCAATCTGAATGGCTCACCGATCGACGGTCTCGAGGCCGCAGATCCCGGAAGGGATCCGGAGAAGGGTCAATGGTTGCAGGGCCACCTCAGCGCCGAGATGGTCAGGCGGGGTGAAAACATACTTGAAGTGACGGCAAATAAACGGGGTCAGTCAGCGAACTCGAACCTGGCCATGGATTCGGCACAGCTTCGAGTTCGCTGCGAATCCTGACCCGGTCTTGGGGTTTCTCCGATTCTATGCTCGGAATGCCGCGTTCACGATAGCGGACAGGGAAGTGAAACGAACAATCACCAGGCCATGTTTGACCGCCAGCACCTTGGCATAGACCTTGTGCGGTTTCCTTGGTTGAGTCAATTGTTCAACTCGAATGATGATTTCGTCGTGAGCGGCGCATTCATTTCAAGCCGGACCCACCGCCTCCCCGTCTGCTCTACCTGAAAGGTGTGTTCCGCCCTCTATGAATTGCTCGATTGTATCCTCGTAGTCCATGATCACCGCGGTCATAGAACCGAGGCAGGGTTGATCACTTCGACCAACTTCTCTGCCGGAAACTGCCAGCTCAACGTAGTGAACCCAGGCACATGGGACATCATTATCGTCATCTCGCACAGTGCACCGCTCATATTAAGCTGATCGGGATTCTCCGGTAACTTGTCGACGAGCAGCAGACGACAGCCCTTTAGTGAAGTATATGAGGTCACGAGCGTGAATAAGCCATCCGCGCCATGACGACGACCGTCCCAGTCTCTGCCTCATTGAAATGACAACCGGCATCCTGCGGTGGTCGGCTTTTGTTTTTGCCGTCGTCGCCAGTTCGTGGCTCTATTTCGGCAGTCTGGGTGATCATTTGCTTGATACCCATGACGTAGAGACATTTCGCGATAACATCGCCCTCAGTGAAGACTTCTGGTATTTCTTCGCACCTGTTGAAGAGAAGCAATTGGGGTCGGGTCGGCCAGTCGCAGAGCTGGTCAAATGGCTCGTGTTCGTGGTTTTTGGGAACGATCCTCGATGGTTTCACCTGTCTTCCGTATTTCTTCACGGTTTGGCCACCGTGCTCCTGGCTTTGTGGCTCCGGAGATCCGGAGAAGATCTGGAGTTTAGCTGGTGCGCCGCTCTTCTTTTCTTGGTCAACGTCGGCCATTTCCAGGCTGTGCACTACATCTCAGCCATGGACTATCCCTTGGCGTTGTCGTTTGCGCTGGCCTCATTACTCTCGTTCGGCGCGTTACTTTCCAAGGGCGGTGTAATCTGGCGTTTTTTGTGGTTGGGTTTCCTCGGCATGGGAGCACTTTGCCATATTTCAACGGGGGCAGTTCTGCCGCTATGCGTTTACTGGCACTGGCAGCAAAATTGCAGTCTGAAGGAAACAGGCAGATTCCTCGCTTGGGGTGCCGCCGTTCTAGGTCTCGCCGTTGCTTCCAGTCTTATGGCTGCAGCGGGCGAGACCAGTACCTGGCAAGCACTGGATTCATACGCGAACGACAGCGGCAGCCAGAGCACGCTTTCCGGCGCCATTCGCGTCCTTCTGTGGCTGGTCAGCCGCTTGATAACTACCGCCCACTGGCTTCCCTTGACGTTGTTCGAACGCGCCAACTGGGAGCTGTACCTGGGCGCTCTGATTTTGGCTCTGTTGGTCTTGTCGATCGCCAAAGCAGATGGTCGAAGCCGCTTCTGGGCCCTGTGGATCTTCACCCACATCCTACCCTTTGCGTTGCTGAACGAGCGGATAGTATTGGATATGCCGGCCGGCCCATCGCGGTATCTCTACGCTGCAAGCGCTGGATCCTCAGTGATTTTGGCATCGTTGTTGCGCTATCTTTTCTCTAAGACAGCACGCTTTGGCCGTCCCCTTGCAATGATCTGCTATTTCTTTCTTTTGGTTTCGAGCTTTCACAACCTCAAGCGCGTCGAGGCATTGAGCTTCTACACATCGGGTCGCAGTTACATCAGCAATGGCGACAATATTACCGGTGCCGCACAGTTGCGTCGGGCCATCGAACACAGCCCTCAAACGATCCCGCTTGCGGATGCGTACACACGACTGAGTTACGCGCTACTATATCTGGGCGAAGATCCTGGACCAACGCTTGAGACGGCAATCACGCATTTTCCCGACAAGCTGTGGCTGAATACACTCGGCGCTATCTACATGATGGAAACCGCAAGTCCTGATAGCGCCCACTGGCGAGCATGGTTGGATTCAACATCACATCGCGCAAACGCTGTTGGTCGCCTTGACCAATTTCACAGAAACATGTCAGCGGCCTATCGCAATCTTGCCGAAGGCTACTTCAAGCGCGATCGATTAGAACAAGCAGTTAAGGCATTGACGACTGCTTTGCGATACGAACCAGAGCGCATATCGACCCGACGGGCGCTGGCTAAAGCCTACGTTCAATTGGGAATCGATAATTATTTCAGCAAGAAACGAGAAATGGCTAAGGCTGCCTTTGACCAAGCCCTGCTGTTAGAACCTGACAATGTGGAAGCCCGGATCAACCTGGGCTGGTCTTTTTACGAGGAAGGAATGCTGGATAGCGCCATAAATCAGTTTCAGAGAGTATTGCGCCTGAATCCCAGCAGCCATGCCCACTTCAACCTGGCGTTGTGTTATCTGGCCTTGGGAAAGCTGGAGCTTGCCAGAAACACCTATGCGGAGGCCATCGACGCACATGGCACGATTGAGGGGCATCGCATAGGCGCGGTCAATGACCTTCGCAATCTCATTTCGAGGAACGTTCAAGTTCGAACTGCTTCTGGAATTCTCGGCTTATATTGGGGAAATCCGGCTGTGCGCTGATTGTTCATCAAAATCCTATGTCGAGCTATACATAGCCGAGCGGAATTGAAGGTGAATCTTGAAATCGCTATCCAGCCAGATCGGAATCCAGAGCTATTGCTTTCGAGGTTTGACTTCCCATGCGGAGGTGATAGCCGGTTTAAAAGCATGCGATGTCACGGCCGTCGAACTTTGCCGCGTCCACGTGGACTTTGGCGATGTCGGCAAACACCGAGAAATTGTACGCCAATACCATACCGCAGGGATTAGCATCGACAGTATCGGGGTTGAGACACTATATGGGGATCGGCAACAAGAACGGCCGATCTTCGAATTTGCCCGGCTCGCCGGAGCTGGATTCATCAGCGTGCATTTCACCCCCGAGTCTTCGCCTGAGAGCTGGCACACAGCTGCGGAAATGGCGGAAGAATTCGACCTCAAGCTCTGCGTGCACAACCATGGGGGTCGGCACTGGTTGGGCTCCAAGCAGATGCTGGAGTATCTCTTGTCGGCAACCTCCCAGCGTATCGGTTTATGCCTAGATACAGCGTGGGCATTGGACGCCGGAGAAGATCCAAACGAAATGGCGGAGAAACTCTCCCAGCATCTGTTCGGCGTTCACATAAAGGATTTTGTGTTCGATCGCGGTCGCAAACCCCAGGATGTCGTGGTGGGAACTGGCAATCTGGCCTTAGATGTTCTGCTGAAACAGGTGGCATCAAATTCGAATGTTGGATACATCGTGATCGAATATGAAGGTGACGTGGAGAACCCGATTCCGGCGCTACAACGATGCGTGGAACAGGTGCGGTCACATCTGCTTGGTGCTGCGCCCTGAAGCGGTGCTTTCTCAAGTATCCGGCGCGGAAACGGGGTAGTCTCTCGTCGATCAGGAGTTCGCCGTTACTTAGTCACGTCTGCAGTTTGTTGCCATTCGCACATACCGGTATTTGGGCGGTCACCCCCAGACAGATTGAGTCCCGAGTTCTCGGGATAAGTCTGTTGCAGAATACGGTATTGTACGGTTAGTCAAGCGCTTCGAAGAAGGTCAAGTCGGCACCGAAATTCGCCATGGCGATCACTTGGTCTCCTCTAAAGCGAACCGGCGTTTCGGTATCATGCCAGGTTAGACACGTATCCTTGACCGGAAGGGAGCACTCAAATTCGATCCAATGCCCTATCTCGGGCTCATCCAACACCGCGAACCCTCTCTCCACATGCGTCGACATTTCAGAATCAACGGGGGTTGCGCTCAATCCCGGCGTCAATCGCACGCGCAGCGGCCCCGAGCGTTGGAGTCTCACCCCCAACCTCCCATGAGTATATGGTGAGCGCACCTGCAGATCTGGCGTCTCGTGATCGAACAGCATATTGACCCAGTGTCCCGTTTCATCCGATCGGGTCACCGAGCAATAGGCGGCGCACAGCGAATCCACTGCTCCGCCAACAATGTCGAGATTGAAGTCGATTCGAGGTTTGTTCGACTTCCAAATGCCTGCGGGCTCATGGCCGTATTGGGCGGGAAAACCGAATCCCCCACGCAGACGCTCAGCGACGTTGTGCAAACCGTCAACATGGTCGGGGTTGTCCCCGACCACAAACGACACGTCTCGCAGCTGCGATGGCAATAGATGACTGCGCAGAATACGCTCGGCGTCCGCGAAGTATTCTGCATCCTCCCAGCGCGCCAACAACAGAGCCGTCTCAACGATATCACCAGTGTTGTTGGCCTCCCCCCGTCCACAATTGTCTTCGGTCCGGGTATCCTCGGCCGACCAACCGATCTGGTCGCGCATATACCATAATCCATTATCAAAAAACGCCCGGACCCGCTGTATAAGACCTCGATCACGGGTCAGATCGGCCAGCAACGCTAAGGACGACATCACGCAAGTTGTAGAGTGCGAATGCGCTCCGAATAATTCGGTCGAAAACCCACCATCGTCGAGAAAAAACTCGTGAATAGCTTTGTCTTTGAGTGCCAGAGCGAGATCGAGGGCGGGTTGGTGGGCCGTTGCTGCGTAGTATTTAACAAGCGGACCGATGGACCGAGCCAGACGCTGAATAAAAGTTTGGTAGCCGTCTTCAATCACACGCATCTGATATTTTCGGCGCAACGCATCCAGATCCCACTCTTCACGCGGCAACCAAAGATCGAGGATGGCTTGGATGCTGGCTTCGGCTAACTCCCGGGCTACCTCCGATTCACGATATCGTGCCAGTGCGTAGAGCGCATGGAAGCCTTCGCGAATATCGTGATCCTCGAGTTCCACGGGCTCTCCGCGGCCGACCCCATCGGCACCCCGAACTCGTTGCAGTGGCAAGGGGGCACGGGAATAGGAAAACATGGCAGCTTGCATGTGTTTCTCGACAGCTGACTCGTCTAACTCGACGTCCACCGCTTCCTCTGCATGCAACATAGCATTCAGGTGACGTCCCGGCGTGTGAGCTTCAGAACTGCCCTGCATTCTTGCTACGGGTCGAACAGAAGCGCCGCCATAAGGGATGTCGTTGTCGTCGGGATTGAAGGCATTGGCCATCGCTTGACATCCCAATCGGATAGCCTCCCGGATGTCGCACGTGTTGACGTCGACCAGCATGGTCAAGATCAATACCAGATGTGGTTCACGGTGATGCCCAAGGTGGAGCCAGTAACCTCCGCATCGAGCACTTTCTCACCAAAGAGGCTCTCTTGATCACTGGGCTTGCCGATGCTGAAGTCCGCTTCCAAGGTCCAGTTTTTTTTGAACTCGTAACCGATACCGACGTTGACGCCGCTACCCGTAAAATCGGCACCGTCGCCGTCGTCCCAGGTGGACATTCCGAGCGTTAGATCTGCAAATAGGGACGGTGCTTCCTCCTTCAAGAAGTATGTAAGCCCCAACCCGCCCACACCGAACGACGCGGTCTTTTTCTTGGTCGACAGACCGGTTATCTGACCTTCCATGGTTTCGAGGTCAGCGCTGCCAACGTTGCCCGCATACGACAGCAGCAGCCGGTTGGAGATCCCGTAGCCGATCTTGAATCCGAACGCTCCAGCACCTGCGCTTTCGTCCAGCGTGAACTTGTCTACCAGGACGAACCATTCCTGATTAGCGGCGACATATCCGCCCCCCAAACCAAGTTGGGCGAAAAACCCCTTGCGCTTCCCGTCCAGTGCTGCCGCCGACTGCGCCGTGAAGATTGCTACGGCTATCACCGCCAGGCAGGTCCTATTCATCTCTTCCTCCTTGTAATTAATTACCGATATCGAACAGACTCACGCGGCCATACACCGCCGCAGTATTTTGACAGCATTCGGCCAGTTGCTCCGCCGCGAAAAAAGTTTCCGATTCGTCACACAAACGCGTCAACGTCAGTTTCCTCCGTGTTAAAGCTACCTTCAAGATCGAGGCTCCCCGATCGTCGACGTTCAGTGCTATCCTATCTCCTTCCGAGGTCCAAGCTTCCTAGAAATTTCGCCTGTTGAAGTCAACCGGGAAAAACCGCAACCTTCCGTCGCTGTCGGAGCTCATAATATTATTCGCTTCTCTGTTGGTCCATTCGTAGTCAAATTTACTCCTGACCAAACCTCCCGAATCCGCCTTGGATTTGTCCTCGCAGCATTCGAACACTAAGGAAAACAACAGAAACCAGGAATAGCTTCAATATAGTCTCCAGTGCCCTTTTTTTGTGATCACGTATGGCTTTTCGCTTTCACCTCGACACCTGCAACATGCTCCAGAATCTTGATGATCGTATGATTGTCTTCGTCCGGATTCATGGTAATTCCTGCCTGGAACAGCTCGTGCACGGCGCCGGTAACAAACATGGGGACTCCTAGCTTTTTGGCTAGTTCGTTGGCGATCTCCAAGTCCTTGTATGTAGTGGCTATTTTGCTGCCGGCAGTGAAGTTGCGCTTCATCACATTCTCCGTCACCAGCTCGACCACAAGACTTCCGGCTATGCTGGGACAAAATACATCGGCCAAGGATTCTGCGTCGATGCCTGCTTTGACGCCCAAAACCAAAGCCTCGCACACACCGGCGAAGGTAGCGCCAACCAGTACCTGCAGTGCCGTTTTTGCCGTTTGGCCCATGCCCGGCTCGTCCCCGATATAGATGATATCCTTGCCCACCACCTCAAGAATCGGCAAGCACCGTACAAAGACATCTCTAGGTCCAGAAGGCATCATGGTCAAAGTTCCCGCTTTCGCCCTAGGGGTGCTGCCACTTACCGGTGAATCAATTACATGAACACCCTTCTCAGTTGCCAAGGACGCGATCTCTACCATGGTCGGTTGACCAATAGTTGCCGTGCAGATTATGGTGCTGTCGGTTGCGAAACCCTCCAATAGGCCATCTGGTCCTGCGATCGCCTTCCTAGCCTGAAGGCCGGTCAAGACCATTACAAACGCGCTGTTTGAGTTGGAGGCTACCTCCCGCGGAGAGGTAGCCAAATTCGCGCCAGCTTTCTCCAACTCCTTCAACGGCTCCTCACGGACATCATATGCCCACAGGTCGTGTCCGGCGCTTAACAGATTTCTGCCCATTTCCAGACCCATGTCGCCAACACCAATGAGTCCAAGCTGTGCCATCAACACACCTCCATGTCTCTTTACTCTAGGACTTAGCTTCTCCTCGGTCGAGGATAACCTGTCCATCGATCTCTACCACCGCGTCCGAGTAGATCACGTCGATGTGACATGGTGCTTTAACATCCCCGCCGATAGCGTAGTTGCTTCCGATTCCGTGGTGACCAAATCCCAGCTTTCCGAGGTCCTCCAGATTGGTGGCGAAAGCGCGGCTTGCTGGATTCAAACCCATGCCAAACTCGGCCAGGTTGTACGCAGACTCGTCACCGAACGACTGCAACGTGCTGTTCAGATAATCGGCGGAAGCACCACCCATCGCCCGTGACACGGCCCCCTCTTTGACTTCGATTGTGATTGGCTCTTCGCGCAGTAGCCCGAATCCCATTAGCCGTACGTTACCAACTATAACACCTTCAGTGTTACCCTCTATGGGCGATATGTTCAGCTCACTGTTTGGCAAAGCGCCGAACTGTCCCGGTTCGCGAAACAGCCCCGTCTCGTATTGCACCGGGCGGTTTTCGATCGTTCCCGTGAGGTCGGTGCCGCCGGAGGATGTCATGCGTATCGTCCTTCCCTTAGCTATCACCGCTCCGAGCTTTCGCCCAAGCCGGTCGTTTTCCTCATAGTCGCCCAAGATGCCCCCGGTACAGAGACAGTCTTCGGTCACCTCGCACATGGTGGCGCCACGGGCACCATTCTTGGTGGCTTCGGTCCGGGCGTCGGTGTGAGTCATGGACCAGCTGGTGGGCAAGAAAAAAACATCGCAACGAGCACAAGCACCTACAACTGGTGCCGGCACCTGCGCTCCATGGGCTCCAGTGGGCAGAAAGGTAGTAATGGTCGGAACACCGCCGGCCGCATAGGCTGCCGCAGCGAGGGCTTCGGCCAAACGCATCTTGTTGGTGTCGCAGGCGATAGTAACGTTTTCACCAGGTTTCAGCCCTGCACACTGCGTCATCGCCTTCATCGCGCCGGGCATCATCTCGATAAAACTCGACGATGCCGGCATGTAGTGAAAGTGCTCGATAGGCCAGGACATAGTGACCTCCTATTGTTGTCCTCCTCGGGAGTAACAAGATAGGAAATAGGTGTTATCGGTGCGTCCGTTTTTTGCGTTTCGGTTACAGCCTTGTTATTGTGGGTCGCACCGCCCTCGCCGACCACGAACCCGATCGGCTTCGTGGCTGCGATTTTTATGACAGGGCGAACCAGCAGCTCGGTCTTCGAGCGGGAAGAGGAATAAAATGCACAGCAGTTTCTTGAGAGGCACTGATTTTACCCTTGAATACAAAGGCCAACCGCTCCCCCACGCCGAGTTTTTCGACGGGTTTGTGGCCACCGAGCGTGTAGGGATCATTTCACCAGATCGATTCGATGCCATCGGCGCCGGTAATCTACTCTTGGCTTACACTACCGCCTTTTACGACAGGTATCGCGCCGCAAGTGAAGAATTTTTCGCTTATCCCGATTTCTTTACATTTCAGCTGAGCCATCCCATAGCCAACTACAGCATGTTCGATGTCTGGCCTTTGCATAAGAACGTGCTGGTCGATGGGAGCCAGAATGAACGCGCTGCGGCCATTACAGATCGGGCGGTGAATATCCTTCTCGTTCCCGAAGGACGACGAACGAACGAAGTGGAGATCGAGCCCGTTGGCCTGGAAAGTGCACACCGCAACATCCGACGTTGTTACGTCTATTCGACCACCGGATCCGTCGCTGATCCCGAGCTAACGATAACCTGCACGAAGCCCGATTTGGGAGATTGGGTGCACCATATAATGGACACCATCGAGCCACCAAAAAGTCGGAATCAACGCTCATATTGGGAAGGCGCTCTAACCGACAACGGACTGCCGACTCAATCGTATCGTGAGATCACCATAGAAGAGGCGTTGGCCGCTATTTGAGTACCGCGGTGACCCCACGATGTCATTACGGATAGGTGCACAACACCTCCTTTGGTAATGCTCGACACGCAGCTTCAATGCGTGCCAACTCGTCTTTGTTGAATTCCACTCCGACTGCTCCCAGGTGTTCCTTCATCTGATCCTTGCTCTTTGCGCCCACCAATACGCACGTGATGGTGGGCCGCCTCAAAATCCAGGCGATTGCCAACTGTACCAGCGTGATTCCTTTGTCGTTGGCTACCTGTTTGAAAGCGTCAGCAAGATTCAGAAAGCGAGCGAACGTCTCGCCCTGGAAACGTCCCCTTTCCCGACGATCATCATCCTTGGGGAACTGATGACCCGGCTTGTAATGTCCAGTTAGTAACCCCTTGGCCAATGGACTGTGAGCGAGGATACCGATGCCCGTTCGTTCGCAGTACGGAATGTCTTCGGACTCGATCTCGCGATCGATCATATTGTACCGCGGTTGATTCGAGTGGAACGGCGCCGTGTTCCAGGCTTCCTGCATCTGATCAGCATTGAAGTTTGAGACGCCGATGTACCGGGTCTTCCCTTCCTCTTGCAGCCTAAGCATGGTCTCCATGCTCTCGTCGATAGGATACTCGGGAGCCCAGCCGTGGATCTGGTACAGGTCGACGTAGTCTACTGCTAGCTGCTTCAAGCTGTTCTCTATGGCGGCGATTATGCCGACCTTCGAATAATCGCCGCTCACTTTAGTAGCCAGGAAACAACGGCGTCGATAACCGTCCTTAAGTGCCTTACCTAGGCGCTTCTCGCTGCTGCGATACATCTGCGCCGTGTCGATCAGGTTAATACCGCAATCAATCGCCTCGCGCACCGTATCGATTACCGCCTTCTCCTCCACTCGCCCCATACCGCCGCCAAACGGCCAGGCGCCCAGTCCGATCACCGGAATCCGGGGACCATCCTTACCCAGTTGTCGAAATTGCATCGCTGCCTCCTCCCCGCTGGATTGGAACCTTGTGCTGGGCTATAGTATACGCCAAAATAAAACCTACATCTTACGTTACTTTCCATCCGCATGCAGAAGTATTCTTTTCTCTCGCTCGCACGTAACGCCTTTTCCTGGAACGAAAACTGGCAGCGAGCTTGGCGTAGTCCCAATCCAAAAACTTCCTACGATGTCGTGATTGTCGGGGGCGGCGGCCACGGCCTCGCCACAGCCTATTATTTAGCTAGCGTTCATGGCATCACCAACGTGGCAGTCGTAGAGAAAAGGTTCGTGGGAGGAGGCAATACCGGTCGCAACACAGAGATCGTTCGCTCCAATTATCTATGGGACGAGGCAGCCCACCTCTACGAGTTTTCTCTCAAGCTTTGGGAGGGCCTTTCCCAGGACCTGAATTTCAACCTGATGTTCAGTCAGCGCGGCCTGCTCAGCTTGGGACACAACCTGCAAGATATCCGCGACATCCGGCGGCGGGTAAACGCCAACATCCTCAACGACATCGACAGCGAGTTCATCACGCCCCCACAGATCAAGAAGATGGTGCCAGCAATCGACATATCGCCGTCGGCGCGGTATCCCATTCTCGGCGCGTCATTGCAGCGCCGCGGCGGTACAGCCCGTCACGATGCCCTGGCCTGGGGACTTGCCCGGGCCGCAGATTCGTGTGGTATAGACATCATTCAAAACTGCGAAGTGACCGGCTTTCGTCGCGAAAACGACGCCGTGACCGGAATCGAGACGAGCCGGGGGTTTGTCGGTGCCAGGAAGATTGGCTGTGTGACCGCTGGCAATTCAGGAATACTGGCAGCAATGGCCGGTCTGCGCCTACCCCTGGAAAGCCGCCCTCTACAGGCTTGGGTTTCTGAGCCCATAAAGCCGGTGCTCGACGTAGTTATCATGTCCAACGCAGTCCACGCCTACCTGAGCCAAACGGATCGCGGAGAGTTGTTGTGCGGTGCCGGCGTCGACTCCTACAACGGTTACGCCCAACGCGGTAGTCCTGCCACCGTAGAACATGCCGTCAGCGCCATCCTAGAGTTGTTCCCGAGCTTCAGCCGGTTGCGACTACTCAGGCAATGGGGGGGTACAGTCGACACCTGCCCCGACGCCTGTCCTATCATCGGACCCACACCCGTGAAGGGACTTTATTTCAATTGCGGCTGGGGCACTGGCGGGTACAAATCGACTCCCGGCTCAGGTTGGGTCTTTGCGCATACGATTGCGCAAGATAAGCCACACCCGCTCAACGAGCCGTTTACACTGGAACGCTTCGCCACCGGTCATCTGATTGACGAGCACGGTGCAGCGGGCGTCGCCCATTGATCCTGGACAGGCAAGCTAGTGACCAGAGCTCTAAAATCACCGCTTGCAACAACAATGCGGAGGACAACGTGCTGCTGATCGAATGTCCCTGGTGCGGCCTGCGTGATGAATCTGAGTTCTCGTATTCAGGAGAAGCTCACATTGCCCGTCCTTTAAGGCCGCAAGAGCTGACGGACGAAGAATGGGCCGACTATCTGTTCTATCGTCGCAACAGCCGCGGCCGGCATCTCGAACAATGGAACCACGCCTCCGGGTGTCGGCGCTTCTTCAACGTTGAGCGCAATACGGTTACCTACCAAATAAAGTCGGTATACCAGATTGGTGAGCGACCTCCAGGAGACGAATCATGACCCAGGCGTTCCGGCGACCCCATGGCGGCCGCATCGACCGTGACAAACCGCTCCGTTTTTCCTTCAATGGTCAAACCCTCACCGGCTATCATGGCGACACACTGGCATCCGCGCTCCTCGCCAACGGAATCCACCTAATCGCCCGCAGCATAAAATACCACCGCCCTCGCGGCGTCATCGCCGCCGGCCCGGAGGATCCCAACGTCCTCGTTCAGGTAGGCGACGGGGCGGTCAGTTCGCCAAACCTTATCGCCACACAGGTGGAGCTGTATAACGGCCTAACAGCGCACAGTGTGAATGTGTCGCCGAGCGTCGAATTCGACTGGCGTTCGGTCCATGGCTGGTTCGCTCGCTTTATGCCACCCGGGTTCTACTACAAGACCTTCATGTGGCCGGCAGGTTGGTGGCAATTCTACGAAC
>CAYNZV010000050.1:17662-31160 GCA_964401715.1 uncultured Gemmatimonadaceae bacterium
GGGTTCTACTACAAGACCTTCATGTGGCCGGCAGGTTGGTGGCAATTCTACGAACGCCAGATTCGCAACGCGGCGGGATTCGGCCGTGTCCCTAATGCCCCCGATCCAGATGCGTATGATCACGTGAACGCCCACTGCGATGTCCTAGTTGCGGGGGCAGGACCAGCCGGGTTAAGCGCCGCCTTGGAGGCGGCGCGCACAGGTGCGCGAGTTGTGCTTGCGGAGGAACGGCACGAATTGGGCGGAAGCTTGTTGAACAGGTCCGAAACGATCGCCGGAGAATCGGCTACGGCGTGGGTAGAATCAATGGTTCGTGAGCTTGAGTCGTTACCCGAGGTCCGGCTTTTGACACGGACGACGGTGACCGGTTATTACGAGCACAACTTTCTCCTAGCGCTGGAACGCCGCACCGATCACCTGGGGCCAGGAAGGGGCGACGGTCCCCGACAGCGCCTGTGGAGATTTCGCGCGAAGCAGGTGGTGCTTGCCACAGGAGCAATCGAGCGGCCCTTGGTTTTCTGCAACAATGATCGTCCGGGAATCATGCTTGCGTCTGCCGCTGCTGAGTTTCTCCAACGCTACGGCGTTGTGCCCGGCTCTCAGGTGGTGATTTTCACCAACAACGACAGTGCTTACGCAACCGCGTTTAATCTTCAGGATGCCGGCGTCGACATCGCAGCCATCGTCGATCCCCGTCCTTCCGGGGTCCGATCACGTGTAGCAAGTGAGCGCAATATTAAAGTTTTCGACAACCACGTGGTCTTTGACACCAGCGGCAGCAAGCGAGTGCGCTCCACGCGAGTCGGAGCCTTGACCGATGACGGAAAATCGTTGCGCAGCAAAATGACAGAGATACCTTGTGACCTAGTAGCAGTATCCGGTGGTTGGAACCCGAACGTCCAGCTGCAAGCGCAATCCGGGGACAAGCCACGCTACGACCAAGAGAAAGCCTGTTTCCTACCCGGTGAATCGGTACAATCCGAGCGCTCGATCGGTTCGTGCAACGGTAACTTCGACACCGTATCCTGCATCTTCGACGGTATGCACGGCGGCGCGTACGCTGCTCAATTAGCAGGCTTCGGAGATGGCACGGTTTCCAAACCTGCGCCGACAGCCGGATCCACCACTGTCGATCCGATCCGTCCCTTGTGGATCGTACCTTCCACCAAGCCGGTAACGCGCGCTCCAAAGCAATTCGTCGATCTGCAGATGGATGTCACCGTCGCCGACTTGCTCACCTCAACGCGCGAAGGATACGAATCGATCGAACATGTGAAGCGCTACACCACCTTGGGAATGGGGACCGATCAGGGAAAGCTGGGAAACGTCAATGGTATAGGAGTTCTTGCCGAGATCAACGGAACTGAAATCGCGTCGATTGGAACCACAACTTATCGGCCGATGTACACACCGGTGACTTACGGCGCCCTGTCCGGGGGTGAGCAGGGAGAGCTCTTCGATCCGGTGCGTAAGACCGCGATTCACCAATGGCACGTGGAGCGAGACGCGTTGTTCGAAGATGTAGGCCAATGGAAACGGCCGTGGTACTTCCCTCGCGGTGGCGAATCGATGGAGGAAGCGGTCAACCGCGAGTGCAAGGCAGCACGGGAAAGTGCCGGCCTTTTAGATGCATCGACCCTTGGCAAAATCGATATCCAGGGGCAGGACGCCCATCGGTTCCTGAACCGTGTTTACACAAATTCTTTTCTTAAGCTACCGATCGGGCGCTGCCGCTACGGATTGATGCTGGACGAAAGCGGCATGGTGATCGACGATGGGGTGACAGCGAGGCTTGGAGAATCACACTATCTCATGCACACCACATCCGGTGGTGCAGCCCGTGTAATGTCATGGTTGGAGCTCTGGCTACAAACCGAATGGCAGGATCTTAAGGTGTTTCTCACTTCGGTCACCGACCACTGGACCACGGTTTCGCTCTGCGGTCCCAATGCACGTCGCATCGTGCAGAAGATCTGCTCCGACCTAGACCTCGCCAACGACAACTTTCCGTTCATGAGCCTGAGGGAAGGCACGGTAGCCGGCGTGGCGGCTCGTTTGTTCCGCATCAGCTTCACCGGGGAGCTGACTTACGAAATCAACGTAAACGCGAATTACGGACGACACGTCTGGGAAGCAGTGATGGAAGCGGGACAGGAGTTCAACGTGACGCCGTTCGGCACTGAGGCGATGCATGTACTGCGCGCCGAAAAGGGTTTCGTCATCGTGGGACAGGACACCGATGGGTCCGTAACCCCTGTCGATCTGGGATACAGTCGTATGGTTGCGGACAATAAAGACTTTCTGGGTAAGCGTTCCTTGTCCCGTTCCTACATCGACCAACCCGACCGCAAACAGTTCGTCGGTTTGCTCACCGAGGAACCGCAGACAGTTTTGCCCGAGGGAGGGCAGATCGTCGATGACCCGAAGGCACCATTGCCCCGGCCAATGCTGGGACACGTGACTTCTTCCTACTACAGCGCCAACCTGGGGAGATCGATTGCCTTGGGTCTGGTAAGGAAAGGGCATTCCCGCATGGGCGATACCATCCAAGTGCAGAACCACGACGGGTACGCGATAGCGGCGCGGATAACCGATCCCGTATTCTACGATCCAGAAGGAGACCGGCAGAATGTCTGAGCGCTCCAAACAGCAAAGTCCGCTGGCGGCGGTGTTATCTAAACGCAGAGATACAGCTGTCGCGCCAGAAATGGCCGGTGTCTTGGTGACTGAACAAATTTTTAAAGGTTACCTGAATGTACGCGGCAATCCCGACGAAGACGCTTTCGCGCAGACCGTTGGCGAAGCCCTTGGGTGCGAATTGCCTCGGGAACCCAACACGATCTCTTCTTCATTCGACCGGGATCCTCCTCTTGAGGCCGGTGTTTTCGTTTGCTGGACGGGACCGGACGAATGGTTGGTGACTACAGCTTCCAATATGCAAACCGAACTCCTGTTCCGGTTGAGAAAGGCGACAGCGGAGTTGCATGCAGCAGTTACCGACATCACTGGAGGCTACACGACCTTCCGTCTGGATGGGCTCTTTGTACGCGATCTTCTGGCCAAGGGATGTACCCTCGATCTCCATCCCCGCTGTTTTCATCCTGGTCAGTGTGCCCAGACCAACGTAGGCAAGACGGGAGTGATGCTGATCCCTATGAGGACCGACACGGACGACCACTGTTTTGACCTCATCGTACGCCGCAGTTTCGCTGACTACCTCTTTCGTTGGATCGAACACTCGAGCACGGAGTACGGTCTTCGAGTTTCAGGAAATTGAGCATGGCTATCGATCTTGGAACGCAAAAGCAGCTCTTCCTTGACCGGCGTTGGTTCGCCAGCGAGAACGGCATGAGTTTGACGGTAAACCCTCCCATCAAACAAGAGCGTGGCATTCTGCCCGAAACGCCGTGGGAGAACATGCGTTTGAATGCGGGATCCACCATCATCGAGGATGGCGGACGCTATCGACTTTGGTACGGGGCATCCGCACCGGTGGTTAAGGCCGAAGATTGTGCTCATCGGCGTGGACTCTGTTATGCCGAGAGCAACGACGGGATTATCTGGCACCGCAAGAATGTGAATCTGTTCGAGTGGGAGGGCATCGCCGAAAACAACATCGTAATGCCCGGCGCCCATGGTGGGATCATGATCGATCCGCACAACTCGGCCGAGCACCGTTACAAGGCGCTTTGCAAAGTTCATGAGAACAAAGTCTGGCCCGAGTCGAAGGGTGCCCTCACCGGTTACTGGGAGGGGAAGCGTTTCGTCGCCCGCATGGAGCTCTACTTGTGCACAAGTCCGGACGGCATCCATTGGACGCGCCAGAAAACCCCGGCCAGCAACCATTTCCACGACACCCACAACCATCTCATCTACGACGACCGCATCGGCAAATACGCGGCTTATTTGCGAACCCACAAGCGACGTCGAACCGTCGGCCGGTTGGAGTTGGAAGACCCGATGGAACTGCCTTGGATCCCGCTCGAGGAGGGGCACCCCGCCAACGGGAAGTACATCCCGACGGTATTGGAGATGGACGAAACCGACCCGCCCGATTGCGATCTATACACGCCGGCAGTGCACAAGTATCCGTGGGCACAGGATGCCTATTTCAGCTTCACCACGCCCTACCGGCATTATCCAGTGGCCGATACTACCGACACCACCTTGCAGGGCAAGGACGAACGCGGCAGCTACCGGAACGATGGCCCCGTAGAGATACAAATAGCGGTGAGCCGTGACGGCATCAATTTCACCCGTCCGGATCGCCGACCGTACGTCAGACCAGGAATAGTCGGCGCCTGGGACGGGGGACAGATCTACATGAGTTTGGGGATGATCCGCAAAGGCGACGAGATCTACCAGTATTACGGCGGCACGTCACACACCCACGGTGCCTATCAACCGGACGACGCCCGTCGCGAAGGAGGACTTGGAAGGCTGGTGCAGCGATTGGACGGTTTCATCTCCGCCGATGCGGATTACCGTGGCGCCGACTTCACCACGCCACTGCTCACCTTCGACGGCCCCAACCTCACTCTGAATGTAGATTGCGCCGCCATGGGTCAGGTCTGGACCGAACTTCGGGACGAGAACAACCATCCCATACCTGGCTACACCCTGGCCGAGTCCATCGACGTCGACCGGAACCATACAGCAGCTCCGGTGCGTTGGCGCGAGCGGGACAACGCCGGGGAACTCATGGGCCGCCCGCTGTATGTGCATTTCAAGCTACGCGCCTGCAAGCTATACGCATTCAAGTTTTGCACCGAGTAAAATGAGATGCCTTCAGCACGAAGCCGCGTGAGTTCTTACAAGTGCTGCAAAGAAACGGTCGATAACAACGCTACTCTGCTGAGAAACGATACTCGGTGACCTGTCGGTAAGTCTGCCCGGGACGCAGAATCAGATCCGGGAAGTGCGGTTTGTTCACCGCGTCTGGAAAATGCTGGGTTTCAAAGCAAAAACCTGTGAACTGATCGTAAACCGCTCCCCCTTTTCCTTTGTAGCCATTCAGGAAGAATCCGGAGTATAACTGCATGCCGGGTTCGGTGGTCCACACCTCCAAACGGCGTCCACTGGCCGGATCACGTGCTGCAGCGGCCATCACCGGGTTATCACGACGTCCGCTGGAAAAGACGTAGTTGTGGTCATAACCGGTTTGCAACTCCTCGATTCGTTCACCGATTCGCCGAGGTTGGCGGAAGTCGAGTGGCGTATCTTGCACGCACAGGATCTGACCCGTGGGCAAGCCGTCCCCATCGGGCTCGGTAGCGAAACCTGTGTACACAGAGATCTCGTGGTCGAGTACGGTTCCTGATCCCGACCCAGCCAGATTGAAGTAAGAGTGGTTAGTGAGATTAACCGGAGTAGGCTTGTCCGTGGTCGCCTCGTATTCGATGCGCAGCCCGTTTTTCGACGTCAAACAGTAAACTACCTGTACTTCTAGCCTTCCGGGGTAATTTTCTTCCCCATCGGGGCTCACGTAGGTAAAGCTAACCGCCGGGCCGGCCTCCCGTTCCAACTTGTCCGCTTGCCAGACCCGTTGGTGGAAGCCGACCTCACCGCCGTGAAGGTGATGAGGACCGAAGTTCGCAGCCAATTGGTACTCATTACCGTCCATAGCGAAGCGAGCGTATGAAATCCTATTGGCTACCCTGCCCACGACGCAACCGATATACGGCTCATTCACCTCGTATTCTTCAACCTTGTCGAACCCAAGGACCACATCGGCTAGGTACCTGTTCCGATCTGGAACGTGGATTTCGGTGACGGCAGCACCGAGAGTGATTATTCGCACACTCATGCCTGCGGCATTCTTCAGCGTGAACCGTTCGATTCGTTCGCCCGCACCAGTTGTTCCGAATATGTCCCGCTCAAACTCGATCATTTTCCCCTCGCTATGTTGGTCTGCTCCCAACCCTCCACCAAGACTGAGCAAAAGCAACAACGAAACTATTGTTATTCATTCGCTTGCCTCCGCGGGGCCCTTACGTGCAACCTGTCAGAGACGGAAAATCCGTGGCCCAAAGTGATAACTCAGCGTACCTCTGAGCATTGGAGTAGATATAGAACTGTACCTGGGATTCCAAGAAACCTTTGCGCAACAAGTCTGCCATGTTCGTGTGAAGCCGAGACACGCTCTTCAGAGATGCTACCATGTCAAATGCTTGTCCTCTACTCTGTATCTTCGTAACCTCCAATCTAACCAAATATGAAAGGGCTTGCGTGGATCAAACCCAAACTCGACGGCAAATCGAGGAATTCTTCGACCTGGGTTTCACCGTAGTCGAGCAGTTTTTCGACGAACGCGAGATGACCAAGATCGCGACCGGCTTCGATCGTCTATTGGAGATTGCCCAAGAGTTGAGTAGCACCCCCGATTTCGATCCGGACGCGTCCCACAACCTTGAATACAACGGGTCCTATTTCGATTTCAGAAATGTCGATACGATAGAGCGGAAATTCGGCATTCGCAAGATCGCCTGGTGCGGCGGCGCGGTTCCGGTTCTTCTACGCTACGGGCGCCATCCGCGACTACTGAAGTTGGCATCGCAGCTTCTTGGTTCGCAAGAGATGAACCATCTGATCAATCAGGCGCACCTGAAGATGCCTGGCACAAATGTCGCCTTTAAGTGGCATCAGGACAGCGTCAATCGGGGGATCCACAAGGGGTATTTCGTCGACATTAACGGTCGCGGTAGTTTCGTGCAAACTGGCCTTGCTGTGGATGACGCCAGTGCCGACTCCGGACCGCTGGCTTTCATCCCGCGTTGTGGCGAGGGACATCTACCGCACACCGCAGCGGGGCATCTACTGCCGGAGCAGGTCGACGAAAGCCGGCAGGTCGTTCCCTTGCCGAATCGGGGCGATCTCCTTCTTTGGCATCCCTACACCATTCATGGCAGCAAACCAAACGTTTCAAGCAGGCCTCGGCGCGTACTGATCAACGGTTACGCCTATCCGAGGGCAAACAACCGTAGTTATACTGGTAGCGAAAAAGGGGCAGGTGAGCTGATTCGAGCGCCGCGGTGATTGTCGTACGGAGGATCAAATGAGTAAGGGACCAACAGCCGCACAACAAAAGCAATGGGTTGAGGAAGGTTATCTGGTTTTTGAGAATGCCATAGAAGGTGCCTTGCTCAAACGACTTCAGGACGCCTTCGACTACTGGACTGCCGAATGCAAGCAGAGCTGGCTTGCCCGCGTAGCTGCTGGCCAGACAGCCCCGTCCTTCTACGACTTTCCCGAATGCTTGAAAAAGGACGAGGTCTTCCTCGAGATTGCCGATCATCCGAGCTACTACGGCTGCCTTAAAACTTTCTGCGATAGCGAGCCGATCCTACAGGACGTTGGTCCACGTATCGTGCCCCCGGCTCCCATCAGTTACACTAGCTGGCATCCCGATACCCCACACGATCGTCATCTCCACATCAAGATCCAAATCTATTTGAATGACATGGCCCGGGGTGGCGGTGAATTCGCTTACGTCCCCGGAAGCCACAAACCTGACGCAGGACCGTTTCCCGAACCCCGCCGTCAGGAGGATATGCCGCAGATGGTCCGCTTCACGGGCGCAGCCGGTACGGCAATCATGTTTAACTGCTATGGTTGGCACACCGCCCTAGACAACAACAGCACTATTCCCCGGAAGTCGATCATTATCACCTACCATCAACGAGCCGAAGGAGATGACATCGACCGAAGTCCGTTCAAATATCTGGAGTCACGATGCACGACCGATGAGCGTCGTCGACTTCTTTGCCTGCAAGCCTGATGGCCCGCATCGACGCTCACGTTCACGTCTTCGCCCGAGAATCGGATCAATTCCCCAGGGTCACGGACCGCTACTGCCCCGGCGATCGCGAGGAGACGGTGGAGAAGCTGATCGCTACCATGGAGCCCCACAAGATCGATGGGGCGGTCCTGGTACAGATCGGCGGCAACAACTACGAGCACCACGCCTACTTGATCCACTGTCTGGAGAAATATCCCGATCGATTCCGGGGCATCGCCGCCATCTCACCAAGGACACCTGAGCCAGAGCCGTTGATGGACCGCCTGACGCAGACACCGGGCCTGATCGGATTCCGCCTGTTCGCGGTGGGCGGTCCTGTCGATCCGTTCGAACCGGTCGATGTGGAAAAACTGACTACCTATCGGATCTGGAAACACGCTGCTGCCAACGACTTTGTGATCTGGTTGTATCCGCCTGCCAACCAAGTGCACCTGGTACCGCACCTATTGGACGTGTTTCCGAAGATTAGGGTAGTTGTCAACCACCTGGGAGTCTGCCCAGGGGAAGGACAGGCTTACCGCGATGCCCAGGGACGACCACATATCGAAACGCCTGCCTACAATCCGGCGTTCCATACGACCTACCGCCTATCGGCATACAAGAACGTAGCGGTGAAGCTGTCCGGCCAATACGCTTTCAGTCACGAAGATTACCCTTACAAGGATCTCACCCGCTGGCACAACCGTTTGCTTGCCAGCTACGGCTCCAAGCGTCTCATGTGGGCTACCGATTTTCCTTGGATTCTGGAAACCCCTGGTTACAACCCACTCACTGGAATTATCCAGGAATTGCTGCCCAATCTGAGAGCAGAGGAGTACGCCGACATTATGGGCAATACGGCGAAGAGGTTTCTCGACTTTCCAGACTGATGCGCTCCGTCGGGCACACTTCGCACATTGCAAGAATCGAAAATCACGCCCCTGTCTGAACCCGGCACATATAATGTCTACGCCAGTATCCAAAGGTAATAGCCTCGCGCTCGGCCTAAGACAATGGCTATTCGTGCACGCTCACCACCCGTGCACATGATGACCCGCCATCGGAAACCAGATAGCATCCACGATGGTGGACAACAACACCCCGACCGTATACCCAACGCCTAAGCCATAGAAGAAAGGCTTCCCGGCAACGTAGGCATTCACGCCCCCGTACCGCAGCAGGATCAGCTTAATCACAAACACGATGAAGAAGTTGTTCCAGTAGTGGAAGGTGGCGTGGGTGTACTGGAAGATCAGTCCGATCGGGTGAATCGGAAACCAGTGAAAACGTGCCCGCAACAGGGTTATTACCGCCCCTTCTCCGAACCCGATCAACCACAATATCCATTTCCCTATATTGGGCGCAATCGGATTCTCCGCGAGGTATGAAACGCCCGTGAAAAAATCACGGCGGTCCCCGTAGTCACGGCCCTCGGTGTAGGCCAGGTCCAGTGATGCCCACACGGCTACGCCAAAGGCGACGAGAAAGGCAACGAGCACCGTCAGCAGGACCCAACCCGGTTGGCGTCTGGCAGCGAAAATTCTCAAGTGGTGAGGTATGGCCGGCAATACTGGAATGATAAAACGTCCTAACAGGGCGTAGCTGGTAAACATCTTGTACGGCACCAGGCGCTCTGGAGAGATGTAGGTCGAACCGATCAGCTCGAGAACAAAGGTCTCCCCTTTTAGGAATGGTCGATTCGGGAAGATGTAGGCGCAGCCGCTAGCTGCCACCAGTTTCACGGTCACCAAAAAAGAGATCGTCATCAGTATCATGGTGGCGATCGCCATCAGCAGACTGACACCTATGCTGACGGCCCACACCGTAGCGTAGGTCCCAGAAACCAGGAGACCAACGACAGCAAAGCGATAAAGGCGCGCCTCGTTCGGATGACCCGTCCCCGTGCGCACTTGATGCCACACCCGTTTTAGATGACGGCGTGCGATCCAGATCGACCAGAGCGCCAGGAAGACCATCGCCCCGTGACTTTCCGTATTGAGCACCATGCCCGCCTCGCTGAACTGATGCTCGCCGCTATAACCCACTAGGCCAAAACTCGGAGCCCCGAAACGGTCCATCAGGTAGCGCTTCGCCGTGGCGACTCCGTGGAAGAGGAGCATACTGCCGAGGATGTCCAGGGGACAGAGATAGACTACCATCAGCATGAGCGGCATGATCCGCACGGATACCAGAATCATGTCGTCGACGAAGAAGAAGTACTTCCAGTCGTTGACCAGCCAGAATTCAGGAAGGCCCGGGGTGAAGTAAGTGACCAAGTTATAGAGTTGGGGAAGAAAGGGCACCATCCATCCCGCCCAGAACAGCCGCGACGAAAACAGCTTGGGGATACGGCCGCGACCATCTACACCACCGGTCAGATCCATCGGCAACTGAGCCAGTGGAAAGGCCAGCTTCTCCGCCTCTTGCCACTGCCGCTGCAGCAGAATCAGAATGCAGAAACAGAAGGTGACGACGGCACCTGAGATGCCGAGCCAGTTGAAAATCTGCGGATACCACCCGTCCCATGGGATCGCCATACCTTCCGGGAGGCCGTAGAAGAAGGTGTCGACGACCCGACTGGTGGTCTCGGGAAAGATCTGCCAAGGCAGAACATCGAAGAAGGTCTCCGCCCAGCGATTCTCCGGAGTGGCAAAGTGAATGGGCGCTGTCATTGTGCCGGCCCAGCGCCAGATCCAGTCCGGAACCACACCGGCAATCCAGGTCATGGAAAAAATCGTCAGCAACTCGCCGCGCCGCAGCGCGAAACGGGGACAGAAGGCTTTGAGCGGGAGGTTGAGCAGTAACCAGACGACAAACGGCAGGAACGCCGCCATAGGATATTGAGAGTGGATGTAGGTGCCCGAGCCTTGCTTGCGGGCGAATGCGACGACGTAGATAACGGTAAGGGTAACGGTCAGCGCGCCAAGCAGAACGCCGCGCAGCGTGATAGCGGCCCCTGAGCCTTCGTTTTCTCTGGTATGATTGGTGGAGTTCACCGCCACGGTTTCATCGGGCGGAAAGGTTTATTCGAACCAGAAAGCGTAGAGCTCGCCGTGGAGGAGGTGGAAGCGGAGGCGTACTTTACGTCCCAACAGCGACGACAGATCCGCCTGGTCTTTCCATCGCAGCGGAACGTCGACGTCGTCCACTGAAGCCGGTATGCTTTCGTCGAGCCCAAAACCGGACAACGGTCGGTCCTCTTCGGGATCAAGAATTTCGGTTCGCACCTCCCCCCGCCAGGCATCGAGATTGGCGTGAAGGTTGGAACCTTCTATTTCTACAGGTTTTGTTGTTACACTCCCCGGTTCTATGCCGCCTTTGAGCGAAACGAAGCCGTCTATGCGCAACCGTGCCATACAGATGGCACCCCCATCCAACCCACCTCGGTTCAATGACTCGGCTACAGTTGAGGAGCGCGCGCGCAATCCTGAGTAGTAGAAGTAGAGATTATCGCCACGAACGATCGGACCGTTGCTGTTCTGAATCTGTCCGGTGTCGTAATTCGCGCCGTCCCCCACTGGCGCCAGTTCCTGGAACAGTGCCCGGTTCGCCACTCGTTTCCAGTTGATCAAGTCGCGACTACAAGTAAGCTCCACTGATTTACGACTGTCCACATTTTCATAGAGCGGTGGATGTTTGCCGGACCAGTGGTGCATCACCGGCATCCCGATGTAGAGCCCTTCGTACGGAAAGACCGGATAGTTGTAAACGTCGGTGCGCCACTCTTCCGGGCGATTGTAGACGGGTGTTAGGTAAGCTGGATCATCGAAAAACCTCTGCAATCGCTCGAAGCCGTTCTCCTGGTCCACCTGATCGGCATGGAAGACCATGATTTGCTCGCTCCAGTTTTGGAAATCGTCACTGGTGGTGACGAACCAGGAGCGGCCATATGGTCCGGCATGTTTGACGGTGGCGATGAACACCCCGTTTTCCGCGTCGTAGGTGAAATGGGCTTGATCAGCTGTCGGACAGGGTGGGTATCCTAGCTCTTTCCACTGGATGTGATCGGGCGAGGCGATCGGATGCAGGGCTTTGTCTCGGTAGATCACCCCTTTGAATCGCTGCTTTGGATCCTCCGCGTTCGGATCGGAAACCGTGAACAGGCTGGCGCCGTCGCGGATGATATTGTTGTCGGTGCCGATCCGGGTGCCGTCCCAGTTCAGCCCGGGGTAATCGTACATGCCCAGGAACGGTTTCTCCCAGTTGACTCCGTCTTTGGAAGTGGCATAACAAACCGCGATGGTTTTGGGGGCGTTGCCGGTCTGGTCCACGTCCTGCTCCTGCTCCAGGACTTCGGCTTTTCCGGCATAGATCATCTTGTAGACCGATTCCTCCGAGTCCCACACCGGAGTGTTTCGTATCTGGCAAGTCATGTTCTCCCAGCGATACTCCGGTCGGATAACCGCGTTGCCAGGAAACCTTTCCGGTTGGTGCATCTTGCGCGCCAGGTTATCGATGCGCTCGATGTGGTAGTCGTCGAGAAAGAGAATTTTCACGATAGCCTCTTTTTAAGCTGTATAGTCAATGGACAATACACCGTTTTAGCACGATGAGAAAAATTGGCTGGATTCGACTGGTCCCGACACTAAGATGGCACGTCGTCCTTGGTGCAGTTTTTCACTGACTTAGCCGGCGAATGCGCTCCATCGACCCTTCTGCCGCTTGTTCGATCATCGGCTGCGGAACCGGCAGAGAAGTGAGCAACTCAGGGTGCTCGCGCACGTATCCTTCGGCATAGTTGGTTTTCACCGCCCAACCTACTTTGCCGAGATCGACGATCATACGTCGTCGAGACCAGCTTTCGTCATGCCCCTGGCTCTCGTAACAAGCCTCCGCCTCCACCCGCTTTTCGAACCACTTATCCGACAGCTCAACGACAAAATCGAGCTCGTCATGGCTGAATTGATCGCCGGGCCAGAAAGTGACGGCGATGCGGTGCGGCGAAACGAGGGAATCCCGGGGTCGCTGCGCTCGTTCCTTCGCCTCCATGGCCGCGCGTCCCACCTCCGTGTGGTCAGTGCGATGCGCCATCTTCCGCGCAGTGTCGGTAAAGGGACATTCGGTTATAAGGACATGGGGCTGGACGTCGAGGATGAGCTCGGTAAGATCCTCGATGGCCTGGGGATGCTCTTGCAGCAGGAAGGGTTTGTCGGGATAGCCGAGCATACGCACGTCGGTCACCCCGAAGATGGCGGCGGCCCGTCGCATCTCTTCTTCCTTCTGCTCGGTGTATTTCTCGATCGGCACATTGAGGACCTCTGGATTGCGCTCGGCTTCTGGTTTGCGCAGTTCGTCCAAATAGGCCTCGCGATGGGTACGGCCCCCATGGGTGACGATGCATACGGTTGCCTGGTCGCCCATCTCGACGTGAATACCGAGGGTGCCGGCGAACCAGGTCCAGTCATGGGGATGGGCCGAAATGGTAAGTATGCGTAGCTGTTGTTGTGCCAATAGATCCTCCCGTTGGCAATGGTTATTACAAGTTGAGTCTGGGTGGAGAATGCAGTCAGATATTCAAACTAAATTCGGAAAAATGAAGCACCACATCACTAGTGCTGCGTTCAATAGACGGCTTTGACACTTCCGCGTCCAGTCGAAGGTAAAATACCAAAGTGGAGTTGACAGGCACTAAAGCGCTGGCCCGAATTCGGTGAAACCGACCAGCGTACGTACGAAAAACGAGATGTCGTCGAAGTTGCGGCGGTCGGGAAACTTGGTGTC
>CAYNZV010000051.1:0-23249 GCA_964401715.1 uncultured Gemmatimonadaceae bacterium
TTTGTCCCAATCGATAGAAGTCGGGAGAATCAGTAGATCTGGAACTGGAAGGGGTGTTGGAAGTGCATGACGCATAGCGAATGGAGGAAGTGGTGTTACGGTGGTTTACACGGATGACGACATGGTCACCGCACATGTTCTGCCCGAGAACGTAATTGCTGAGTAAGCAAGCTTTCGTGTAGCCCGGGCAGATTGCCGAATCGAGCGGCCTGAGATGCTTATACTCAAAGTGGGCGAGGTTGTAGATGTCGACGTCATCCTGCGAATGAAAGACGCTCGGAAATCGATGAGCGCTTGCGGTGTGGTGGATGTGGTGGTTGAAGAATAGACGACGAAATTGCGAGAAGGTTACTGTGAGTAATCCGTGGGGCCTTTCTGTTTTGGGGACTGTCTCTACATCTTCTCATCCAGGGATCTGTCGCTGTCCACGTGCTGCAGCGACGGTACCAGGTGTTGCAATTCCGCAATGTAGTCGTCCTTCGAGATGTCACGCTTCGACTTCGCTGTGCGTGCAAAACGTATGAAGTTCTCCGTAGCAGTTCGTTCGTTACTCTGGAGTTTTTTCTTCACGATCCCGATTCTTCCGAAACGATCGATATCCAATCGGTCTCCGTCCGCGTAAAATTCTTCAAGCGGTTTTTCCCCTTCTGTGTCACTGGCGGTGAAAAGACATGGCCATTTTCCCTGGGCCAGCAGTTCGTCTATCGAATTCTTCGCCTCCTCTTCGCTGCGGCATTCGAAAGGCTCGTAACCTGTCAGGTTGAGAATCGCGATAGCGATTTCCGGAAAAGTCTTTTCACTAAGCCCTCTCAGCTTGGGGAAGAAAATATCGCCATTTTCCCCTAGGATACTAGCCAGCAAACAGAGTTGACCGGCTTCCTCGTGCGAAATGAAATACCGGCGGACGTCCGCTGGTGCTGCTAGTGGTTGCCGCTTCTGAAGACGCTGCAGAACGCCAAATGGCAGACTCCCGTTGGAAAACGCTACGTTGGCAAAACGTGCGGAGGAATAGGGTTGAATGGCGGAATGGGAAAGCAGTACCTTCTCCATGACCATTTTGGTCGCGCCCATTAGGTTGCCAGGATTCACCGCCTTGTCGGACGATACCGAGAAAAAGTTGATGCACGGTCGTGGCAGATTGTGAACGAGTTCGTGCAAGAAAAGAATGTTCGTATCCACCATGCGCATCAGCGTATAAACGTCCTTCTGCGAGCGCACGTGTTTTAGCGCCGACAAGTTCAATATGTAGTCGAACGGTTTGTGCTCGCGGAGGTAACGCGTGAATTCCAAACTTCCGAGCCCAATTGGCAAGGCTGCCAAATTTTCAGGTGGGCGAATGCCTGGTGAAGATCTGAGCTCGCGGATGACCTCAACCAGTCCATTTTCGTTAAGGTCGAACAGTGCCACGGTTTTTGGAGTAAATCCTAGGATGGCTCGAACCGTGGAGTATCCGATCGATCCCGCGGCGCCGATTATGGCTACCTGTCGTCCGTACAGTCGGTCACTGATTTCGCTCTGGTGTTTCAACAAATCATCGACAAAAAGAGAGGTGTGCCGGCCGGTAGCGATGGTCTCGTACTCAGCCAGTGTGCGAAGGTTATCCACGGTTTTGGCTCTGCGGGAATTCGACCGGTGTTTTTTGCCTCATCGACTCACTATGCGATGAAACGAGCGTTAGACGACGCAACTGCTTCAGTCGCGCACCGTCGCTATGTCTGTCTTGGCGACGTCGATTACAAGTAGATATGGATCTGTTTTTTGCTTTGGGTGGAGCATTAGAAGAGATGACATAGACAGACTACAATTGGGATCGGTTTCACTCGGTCTCGGCGATGGTGTGGGCTGGATTTGTGCATCAAGTGTACATCCCGGATCGCCGGATCAAGGCGAACCACCCTTGCTTGTAGTAGACTATTTCGTCCGCGATGTCACTTCTCCTTCGGAACAGCGACTTGGGTAAATTCAAAACCGGGACCTTTGGTGAAGGTCGCACCGAACCCCACGCCCCAGCCGGGTTCTTGGCCGTTTAAACGCTCCTCCGCCCAGGCTTTCAACGGCACGTTGTCCCAGTCGTCGGTGAACCAGTACTGAGAGCTCGGACTCCCCTCAGGATCGTTACCCAGTGGATGGGAGAGGTTGCCCATTGCCCCAAGAAGTTGTCGTCGGATAGGAGTACTTCGAGCAATCAACTGCGGATCCTGTTCCAGGTGACCGCTCGGGCGTATCCATCGAGGGCTGTAACTCATATAGAGTGCTTTGCGAAAGTTTCCCGAAAGATTTGGGGTCACGCCATGCAGAAGAGTGGGACGCCAGAGCAAGGCGCTCCCCGCCGGGACGCGCAGCTCGAAGATCTCATTAGGGTCCAGCCAGGATTCCCAGGTCGCTCTTTGCTCCCGATTCCACCGAAAGCTGCCAGGCACCAACAGGATTGTACTGTGCCCGGCTTCCGAATGATCGGAGATGTACCAGCCGACCTTGAAGTCCAACAGGGGCATGCAACCATCGATAGTGGTACCAGCGAATTCTTCCTCATAATCGAAATGCCACCCGAGAGACATCTTTTCCGGATCTGCATCGGGCGGTAGCGGCGCTTTGTAATCGAAGACACTGTCGCGGTTATGGATATTCCAGCCGACGATATCTACCACCAACGGTAGAATTCTTGGATGGTCGACAAGGGCGAGAATCCGTTCATCACGAGAGATACTGTTGCGTAAAGTGACGGATTCATCTGCACCCAAACCCCGTAACCGACGAATTTTGGCTGTAACTTCATCCATCGCCGTCGACACCCGGGCAACTTCCTGAGAATCCAGGACATCTTTGATCAAGGTAAATCCCTGCCCGTTAATCTCTTCCTTCTGACGTTCGCTTATGGCGAGGGTCACTGGTCAAACCTTTCTGTGAGGTAAGCACCAACTAACCGGTAATGGAGATGGTTTTCTCGGCTCGCGAAAGTCGCGGCGTTCGTTACGTCGGTGTCCCGCATTTCAGTAATGGTTGTCAACGGGCGTAATCGTCGGGATTATTCTTGCGCCAATTGGGAAGATAACCTGCGCTTTCGCCGAAGCCGTAGGAGGGGCCGATCTGGTTCGGTGATGTCCATGGCCAGGCTTGGCCGCCCATCAGACGGTATTGCTCACCTTTACCGCACAGCCAGTAGAACATGTGGGCGGTAAAGCGAGCATCTCCGTGGCCACCGTAGTGGGCGGTTTGAAAGTCGAAGGCTTCTTCCTGAACCCAGTCTCTCACCGGTGGGGTTGTTCGCCAGTAACAGTATTTCAGCATGTGGCGCATACCTTTGGCGGAGGAAGCGGCGCGGCGGTGTAGAATGCTTTGGGAGTGAATGCCAAAGGAGCCGGCGGGTCCCGCTGCCAGCAAGCCAGTGGTGTCGTCTGGAACCGTCGTTGAGCGCACGTGCGAACCGGGCACGAACTCAGTCGGACCCAATTCCGCCGGGGTATCCTGGGGAAAATAAAAGACCTCGAGGAAGTTGGTCTCAGGTCCGAACACGTGGTCGGCATCGTGATGCCATCCCTGGGCTGGGGATGGACATTCCATTGGATGGCTACTGACGAGCACTGGCAGCCCCACATCTCTACCTAGCAAGGAGCGCAAGGCTCCCGTTAGCTGGGGGTTTAAGAGCACGTTCTCGATATACCAGTCTTCCAGCAATATGGTGCTCGGTTCGTGCGACGCGCGCATGCGCTCCAAGTCGGTAGCGGTCAGGCCTTCAGGGACAAACGAGGGGTTGGCTGGCAGCACGCCGTTGAGGTATTCCACAGTCATCCTGTTGTACCCTTCAGCCACCACGCCTTCGAGCATTAGAAAGCCGGAACGGCAGAACTCGAGCACCTGACTGTCCGTTAGTGTGGGATCGCAATCAAAGGTTCGGTGGGTCGCGTCGTAATTCATTTTATCTATAGGGTGCCCTCACTTTGGGTATGGAGTGGTTCATCAGATCGGCCGGCCGAAATCTGTGAAACCGATGAGTGTGCGCACGAAAAGGCTCACGGCGTCGAAATCGCGGACATCCTGGTAGCGGCTATCGTAATCCCGACTGTTTCGGCTGATGCCGGCAACGGTTATGAGGTCATAGCCAAAGTACTTGGAAAAGTTGGTTAAGGTTACGAAAGCTGTCCGCTGTTCGAAGCTGTTACGTTCTGCGGTTTCGTCTCGCAGTTGATACGGTACCGGCCCCAAGCCCTGAAAACCGGCTCGTAACGTGGTCCTTGGGAGCAATGGGTATTCGATTCTGAGAATGGGAATGGACCGAAGCTCAGAACTCAGCCGTGTGTCACGTTCTTGATCGATCAAGCGCAGAAGCAGTAGTTTGTACTGGGCAGTGATCTTGGCGCCGCTAAGGTTGTATACATACTGCAATCGACTGATCGATGTCCAGAAGTCCAAGCGGCGTCGACGTTGAAATAATCCGTTGTAGAGCGCGCCGCCCCGCTGCCAGTTGACGCGCAGACGCAACTGTTGCCGTGCGAACAGCGAACCGCCAAATGCAGATTTCAGGTCCAAATAAGTTTCGTTCACCCAGCTATCTTGGTAAAGCTTGTTGTCGGTGACAAAGGTGCTCCCCACAATGGGAGGTTTGTCGATGAGGGCAAAATCGACCGAGTTCCGTTGCTCCAATCCGTCGTTGTGGAAAACGGCGGTGCGATCGGAGATCTCGTTTGCCACAAGGTACTCATCGGCTATGTCATCCCTCACCCTTCGCAGGTTGTTTTCTAGCAGCACTCTACATACGTCGTCGCGTCCACTGCGGTTGAAGGTGGTCAAGAGATAGGAGACATGATTGCGCCCACTTCCGGCGATTTCGCTTAGGCGATATCTACCCAGTGCGACGGAGAGATAGGAAAGTGGGTCCAACTGCACAAAAAGGTGGTAACCACGTTGATCGGGATCGTATGGGTAATCCACTTGACCGTCGTCTTCTCGCAAGTCTACCTCGTCATTGTTGTTGCGATCGAGTCCATACACGAAGCGGTTGGGTTCCACATCGAACATCATAAACGGCTCGTCGTAGTCAGGCACGAGATCGCCGTCGCGGTTAATTTCCGGAAAACCGTCGTTGTCCTCGTCCTGGCCTAGAAAAACGCCATCTAGGTCGAATGACTTTGAATCTGGCGCGAATCCCTCTACGTTCCCCACCCGCCGGTCGGGAAAGCGGTCACCGTCATCGTTGTCCTCGACCAAATCCCAATATGCTGTTTCGTTGATCATGCCAACCAGGTTGCCGTGATGAGGCGGCCGGTCCAAATACGTACGAAAAGTAGTGGTGAATTCTGGATTGATGGCAAAGAACTCGGCACCGGCCCGCCCGCCTTCGAACCATCGCGTGGCGTTGACATGATAGGCGCTGCCATGGCGCGAAAAACGCGGGCTCTGGTCGAACGATGGCTCGCCATCTAGTTGTGCTGGGTAGCGCGCGTAGAGGCGAGATATAGCGTACTCCGCAGCCACTTGTATGCCCGGCAACGATAGGGATAGGTCGGCGCTGTAGGTGAAGATGCCCGTATCCTCTCCAATTGGAAGCAGGAGCCGGCGCAAATTGCTACCGTCTTGCTCGTTCCCCCGGGCACGAGCAAGGGTGCGGTAGAAGGTGGATCGATAGCGCGCGTGATAGTTGCGCGCTCGCTCGTTGACAGTGGTCAACAGTGCAACGTCGATCCGGTAATCGTTGGATACCATCACATCAAGCTCTACTGACTGGACTGTGGGCTCACTAGTGAGATCGAAGAGAAACACCAGCTGGTCGGTGCCATCAGCAGTGAGTATACCGTCCGGGACTTCCAAGCGGTAGCTGGGCAGCAAGCTGGAGAGCTGTGCCTCATTACTAATGTCCACACCTGAATCGTGGTCGAGGCGGTATAGGTAATCGGCGTAGAGTGGGATCTCGTCGCGCCCGCGGTAGTAGCGACGGTGCCCTCTGAATAAGGTGTAGTCCACGACGCGAAAACGACCGGTGGCTGCCGAGCGAGATCCGACCTGCGGTGTGGCGCCAGCGTTGTGACGTATGATTGACGGCCTGAGGTCGGGACGAGGGATGCCATTGATGTGCAGGACCACGTCTTGGACCACGGCGCCTCCGGTTTTGTCTGTAGGCGAGTCGTCGGAGAAACGCACAATTGCCCATTCCATAAGCGGCTGGTCGGGGCGCAGTACGCCCTTCAGGTTGTTACCCGGCTTGTTGCTGTGGTAGACGTGGGAGTTGACCCCGTTCAGACCGAGTTTCGCTACCCCTAGGTCTGTTTCCAACCGGCTACCCAGCAACACGGTCGAATCGAAGGCGATTTGCTCCTGACCCCGCGTCCAATCGGCCGGACTAAGCTGGTAGACGTGAGGGCGCTCGATGCGCGAAGCCATACCGGTAACATTGAGGTAGGGAACAGCAATGTCCAAGCGGAAGCCATTGAAGTCGGTCATGGAGAGGGTCAGTGGCGACAGACGAGCCATCAGATTGTCGCCACTGATCAAGCTGTATCCCCAGTTACCGTAACCGTCACGACCGACGACAGTTGCGTCCCACACCTTGTTCCAAACCAGCGTAGCCATCTCGTTAGGTTTGAAAATCGAACTCCCGTATTCCTGCTCTGGACCGCGGCTTTCGGTCCAGAAGTAGAGGTCATAGCCGGTGATCAGCTCGGTGCCCTGCGGCCCGAAGAAGGTGTGCGGGGCATCCTGATAGGGCAGGGTGTGGTTCGGGTAGTTGCTGAAATTATTGAGCGCATAATTCCGATAAATGGGCCGCTCCCAGCGCAGGAAGGTGCGAACCGAAGTCACCTGCTCAACTCGGTCTAGCTGACTGCTGTCTGCGGTGGAAAACAGCAGAACAACGGCGCCGCTCAAGAACCTGAGCGTGGTGTGTAGAGGCTCTCGCACGACCTTAAGATGAATCTTCGGGGGGCTTTCGCAAGAAAATCCAGCGTCTGGTCTGCGGCTGCTACCAAAATGCCACGGCTGTTGCTCTCTACTTCCAGTCGTCGCAGCCTTGAAATGTCATGTGAAGCTCGGGATCGAAGATGGGTAAGGGGCGGTAATCGTTGACGCCATCCACGGCGCTACCGCGAAACAAAAAAAGACTGGGCCAGGCTTCGTGGTCGACAAGGGTCGTCGCGGGCATGTACTGAATGGATCCGCCGCGCCTCCAGCGTCTGCTGGTGTTCGGTTCGGAGCCGTGCAGGAGAAGAGGATGATGGACGGATATGTCGCCGGCGTTGAGGGTCACATCAATTGCTTTACTTTCGTCTAGCGCGGATGAGTCCACCTTGTTGAGCAGTAGGTGCTGCTCGCGCTCTTTAGTGTGCTTTTGCAGATCCAAACAGTGGCTACCTGGTATCATTCGCACGCCGCCGTTTTCGGGGACTGAATCTGTGACGGCAAACCAAACCGTTATGACGTCCATTGGTTTCAAAGGCCAGTAATGAGCATCCTGATGCCATTGTATGCCTTTTCCGGTCAGGGGAGGTTTGCAGATATAGTCGGCTGCAAACAAAGCGATGTTCAGGCCGACTAGCGTTTCGGCTACATCTAGCAAGTGGGGATCGCTCAAGAAACGGACCCAGAACGGATCTTCCGCAATCAGGTGGTGTCCCAAACCTTCTGGCTCAAGCTCGGGATGGCGCTCTATCAGCCAATCTATGTGTTGGCCGAGCTCTGCGAGCAAGTTGGCATCCAGGACTTTGCGCACGATGACAAAACCGTCCCGCTCGTAGGCTTCGGCTATACCTCCCAAGGATGGAAAGACAAATTCGGTCATCAACCTTCTCCTCCGTCACTATCAGGATTGATGGATAAATGAAGAACAAACTCTCGGCGTCAGCCAGCATGACGCCCCTTCTGGCGGGAATTTTCGCGCTCTCGCTGGCGGCACTTACCTTGGAAATCGTCCTAGCGCGGATCTTTTCTGTGTTGTTCTCCTATCACTATGTGTTCATGGTAGTGTCGATGGCGCTTCTGGGCTTGAGTGCCGGCGCGGTGTATGAATATCTGAGAGGTCGTGCCGGAGTTAGAAGGGACAGACCCCCGTTGGAGATATGGGGAGCATGCGCAGCGGGTAGCATCTGTGCGACTATTTTTCTGATCGAGCTGGTCGGAGCTTGGGCGCACCTCCTATTACTGGTCGGCATTGCCCTGCCACCGTTCTTCTTCGTCGGAGCGACGCTATCCGGGGTCTTTCGCTGGCTCCCTGAAAAGATCGCCCCGCTGTATGCAGCCGACCTGATCGGCGCAGCTTTCGGCTGTTTTGGCGCCCTCTGGGGACTGGATTCCCTCGGAGGTCCGGCGACGATACTTGCAGCGGCTACGGTAGCGGCGGCGGCGGCTCTCTTCTTCGGCTTGCGGTGTTCCGACGGTAGCGCCAAGTGGGGGAGTGCGGCATGTCTACTCACGGGGCTTCTCCTATTACTGGATTTGTTCCTTGGCGTTGCTGGTCCGGTGCCGATTCGTGATGATCCGGACAAGGAACTCTTCCAGAAAATCAGCGATGTTTCGATCGGCGGTGAGATCGTAGAAAGCCGCTGGAGCTCTTTCGGGCGCTCTGACCTCGTACGCTACCGTAAATACCCCGGATCCATGGGCATGTATATCGACGGTGCGGCGGGTACTTCTATGTACCGATGGGATGGCCGTCTGCCGGTTAACATCGACCGGGAAACACTATTGAGTCAGCCGTTCCCCGGGGTCTTCCCGTTTGCATTCATGGGTTCCCAGCAGAAACGAAGCGCCCTCATCATCGGGCCTGGTGGGGGACGCGATGTGCTGGCGACGTTGATGGCTGGGGTGAAACAGATTGTGGCGGTGGAGGTGAATCCTGATTTCGTCGCATTGGTGCGCGAGCATGAGGCTTACAACGGCCGCATCTATACCGGCTTTGAGCAGGTCGAGGTGGTGATCGACGAGGGACGCAGCTTCTTGCAACGGTCCGAAAAGACCTACGACGCGATCATGCTGGCGCTTCCCTCCACCAAGAGCGCTCGCGCCGAAGGGCACGCCTTGGCAGAGCAGTTCCTTTACACACGTGAAGCGTTCAAGGAATACCTCGAACACCTTGGCAAAGACGGAAGCCTCATTCTGGTTGCCCATCACCATACCGAAGCTCTGAAGCTGGTGGCAACTGCGGTGGCCGTGTTGAACGGCCTCGGGCAATCCACCACGGAAGCGATGCGGCACATATACTACGTCGATCACGAGGAACTACCCACGGTGGTGGTGCGCAAAGATCCTCTCGATCAAGGGACGGCGGCGGCGATGGTGCCCTATCTGAAGCCAGGAGGACCGTTCGGTCAAAAGCCGTTTGTGCCCCTGCCGGCAAATGGCAGGAACGAGCAGTTGGCTCAGATGGAGCCAACTCTTCTCGCTCTGGCTAGGGGTTCGACGAGGTTGGATGAGTTGGTAGCGCGTGCACCGGCGGATCTGGTTCCCGCTACCGACAACCAGCCGTTCTTTTCCAAGTTCGAACGGGGTCTGCCGATCGTATTGCAGGAAATTTTGGTGTTGGCAACCATCCTTCTGGCCGTTGTCCTCGTAGCACCAGCAATCCATCGTCGGCGAAGCCCTGCGAACCCCAACTCGGGTCGATGGACTTTTCCTCTTTTATTCCTGGGCTTGGGCACCGGCTTCATGCTGATCGAGCTTTCGCTGTTTCAGAAGCTGGTACTCTATTTGGGCCATCCCACTTTCGCGCTGGCGCTTTTGTTGTCATCTCTCCTGGTTGGGGGAGGTTTGGGCAGCATGGTTTCGGGCACCATTCATACGCCGAGTCTACCCAGTGCATTAACCCGGACCTGTCTGGCAATTGCAGCTGCCGTAATCCTGTCGAGTCTTGTTCTCGACTCCGTCTTGACCCGGCTTCAACCGCTCGACGGGCTTCCAGCGGTTGTCGCGGCCTTGGGTATAGGGGGGCTCGGGGTGTTAATGGGGGTTCCATTTCCCTCTGCCATTCGCCTGATGTTCCATGCCGGATTGACCAGCGAGATACCTTGGATGTGGGGCATCAACGGTGCTGCATCGGTATTTGGATCAGTGTTGGCGATGGTGTTGGCGGTCTGGGCTGGATATGGGATGGTGTTACTGGTTGGGGCGCTGATGTATGTCGCGGTCGGTCTCATCGGCTGTATTCTCAAGCCCTCAAGGACATAAAAAAACTGGCGACCCGGAAAATACGGGCCGCCAGTTGTACCGCTTTTTCCTCCTCGGGGGGAGTAGCCTCCCGCCACAAAGAGGCGAATATTATAACCTACTTGAGCAGAGTCATGGAATGGGTAGCGGAGAAATCGCCCGCCTCCATCCGGTAGAAATAGACTCCACTGGACACCTGCTGACCCGTCTCGTTCAAAGCGTCCCAAGTTGCCTTGTACGCTCCGGCGCTCAGCTCCTTGTCCACCAGACTGTTGACCAGCTGTCCGGCGGTGTTGAAGACGTCGATCTTCACAAAACCGTCGGTCGGTACGGCAAACTCGATGGTGGTTTCGGGATTGAACGGGTTCGGATAAGCACTGTTGAGGGCGTAGCTGTCGGGTGTCCCGGCGCTTTCGACCTCTTCCACTGCCGTTACGCCCGCTCCGAGAGTCCCGCTGGCCATATCGTATGGAATATGCAGGAGCATACCCGCTTCCAGTTTGCCCTCGGGGCGATCGAATGAATGGGTCGTCAGACTGTAATTGGTATCCCAGTAGATGCCGTCCCACGGTCCGGGGCTGCCGGCATTTGCACCCAGGTAGGGGGATCCGCCCGTCTTCGACATGTTGTTGTCGATCAGGACCATGAAGGTGGACAGCGAAGGCTGCAGCGGACCGACGACGGCCGGATCCACGTAGATGTGGAAAAGACCGGTGCCGTCGCGACCTACGGTCGAATACAGGTTACCCAGCGAGTTGTGACGCGGGCTGAAATACGCTGCATTGCCGCTGTAGTCGGCGTTGATACGGATCGGATAGGCAGCTTCCACGGCCAGACCGGTCTCAGCGGACTGCTCGTAGGTTACACGGTCACCAACGAGGTCACCGGCTCGGTTCACCCAGATCAGGTTACCATCGTGGTCGACCTTGACGATGTTGGTGGACGCCCAACCGGCGTTCCAGACGCCGCTGTCGTCGACGGAGATCAAGCCAGGTCCGCCAGCAGACAAGGTCTCGTTACCTTCGTCATCAGTGCCAACATTGGTGTACCATTCGGCCACGTCGAGCTGTTTGACGACCTCGCCGGAAGCCTTGTCGAAATACTCGATGGAGCTGGCGGGTACGTCGGCGCTGCTCCAGTTCGGGTTGACCAGGAACTCTTTATACGGCTCCATCTGATACATCTGGATGGACGGGTCGGCGGCCGCCGCAAAGCCGTTGTCAGCCCAGTCCGTATCCGCATCCCACGACTTGGCAGCGCGATTAATGGTCATCTTGTAGACACCAGCGCCTTCGCCGGCACGATGACTGGTCCAGAAGACCTCCGGATCGTCGGGATCGGGACGCATACCGCCAAGGGTGCGTGCACCCTCGAAGGACACGACGTTATTGTAGTCCCAGCGCTCCCAAGCGTTTGGATTGGCGATGAAATCAGTACCCAATTCGGCGTGAATCACGTCGCCGATTTTGTGGCCACGATCTGGGGTGTCGCGGTCGTACTCACCGATCCAGATCTCGTTGGAGCGCAAGTCGATGATGTTATCGGCAAAACCGGTGCGGGTACTGGGACCGACGACGGTGGCTTCCTGCAGCACGTTATAGCCAATGATGTCGAACTCGTAGGATCCGGCTCCCACCGCGTTACCCTCGAAATCATTGCCATCCCAGGTAACCGTGTTGTTTCCAGCGTCCAGGTCCAGGCCGGACGGCGAACTACTCCACACGTAGAGATCTTGGGGTACAAAGCGCAACCAAGCGCCAAAAGGTCCGCGCTCGCCGGTCTCCGTGCTACCGGTGCGGTAGACGGCAATCCAGATGCGCGACTGTTGATTAAGATTGAACTTGATATCGACACTGCCACTACCATCCCAGCTGATATCCGAGGTGGAAATGCGCAGCGGGTTGACGGAACCTGAACTGGTGATGTCAGTGTAAAGGCTGGCATCGGCGCTGTCCCAAGCAGGCTGGGCGGGTAGGCCAGTTAATTCTTGAGCGTCGGTCGGACCTGCGATGGCGGCCAAGGCGACAAACAGAGCTGCTACGGTCAATCTAAACATTGATTGGTCTCCGGTTGGGGTTTGTAAACCAAGAGTCGGTGGCTGGGCTGCACAATTGCTAAAAAGGTCCTCCTTTCAGTTCGCGAGGCAACTGAGAACAGCATGATCACCACCGCCCCTAGTATATGGTTGGCGGTGAATGTAACTATTGTTGACGTCTAATTCCAATTGTTTTTTTAGTGCATATCCATCTGTCAGGAACAGTTTTTACACGACCGAGGTGCCAATTTCTGAAGGTAAATTGTATCTGGAGCCTGTTTGGCAACTAAAATATTGTAAATGTGTTATTTGAGCGGATGAATTTACCATTAAGCTCCTATGTGCTGGTGGATTTTCGAGGCCACAAATCAAACGGCCCCGAAAATCCACCAGCAGGGAATAAAGTGTCCCGGTGAGCCCAGTCCCCGACATGTGAGATCGTCTTCTCGTTGGTACTCAAAAAAACCGCCGCCATCCCTCTTCATACTGTCTAGCCAGGTAACGGCTTCGTAGTAGCGGTCGGAGCTACAAAACGTTGTAGTCTCAGTGATTCGATCGTAGAATCTCGAAGCTACTAACACGGCGCCAGTGCCGCGGATGTTGGCTTCGGTGGTTACAATGCCCCGGGTGCCATCCCGATGCCCGTATCCCCCTTTGATCAACTTGCATCGGTAGACTTGGCTGTCGAGCAATGACTGGATCCGCGGTTTGATCTTACAAGACGCATAGTCCAGGTTGCCGTGACGCAGTAACAGCACCGCGTGGTACATCCGCATGAACGGCATCGTCTCGTCGTCGAACGACTCGAAAGCTGTGCGAATCGATTGCACTAACCGACCGACGATCGGCACCAGATCTGACCGCCATGGCCTCCACTCCGCCAATCCCAGCAGCAACATCGCCTGGTAGGCAGCGGGGTCGGAGCGCAACTCTTTGAAGTGTTCGTCGCGGTCTTCGCTAAAATATCCACCTTCTGCGTTCCACATGGGAAGCAAGTAGGACAACCCCCGTTCTACCATTTCCCGGTAGCGTTCACTGCCAGTGAGTTTTTGGTATTTTGCCACCGCATAAGTCACTGCGCCCACCATGGGAGGATCCTCCCGCTCCCAAGTAGGTCCCCGCTCTTCATCCGAAGCGGTGAATTCCAAACCATCTGGACCAAGATCAAGGGACCAACCACCTGAAGGCTTCTGTAACCGCTCAAGCCGATCCAGGACTTGCTCGGCGCCGGTACGCATTTCGGCCAGACCGGTGATGCGATAAGCCTCCAGCAAGGGCCAGGCGATCTCGGCCAGATAGAGGTTGCTTTCCGGACCCCAGCGTTCCTTGACATCGTAAGAACCGTCTGCGCCAAGGCGATCGATCAGGAAGCGACATGCCCCCAGCGCTTCGTCCAAACGGGAAAGGTCGACCCCTTGAAGGTTCCCCTTGATCGGCTTCAGATTGCTAACGTCAATGTCGTCGGGGGCTACCACAACAGGGGCCTTACGATCTGTTCAGTCGGTGTTACGAGGAGGGGGGCGAAGCGCGCCGATGGCGACCGAGAGAACCGCAGTAACCAGCAACAGAGCGCCTACTGGGAGGAGGAGGATGCCAACGCCCGGGTCACCTCCGTAGATGACGGTGCCGCCCAAGAAAAAACCGGCGGGCATGAGGATACTGGCGGCTATAAGGGCTGCGGAAGCGAACGACGTCGCGAAGGCAACGTTTGGCCTGGCGTGCAAGGTCGCTGCGTAGGCGATGTGCACGAGTGACAAGAATGTGCCGTGCGCGTGAGCGAGGCGCCACATCAACCGGCGTGGTTCGGTACCTACGTCCAAATACCAGGCGACCTTGAAGCCGTGGAGGCTTTCTAAAACGACACCGAGGCAGATGAAGAGAAGCAGCGAACACCAGCCATAGCGCAGATGTCGCGCCACCAAAGAACTCTCTACTACGTCGCCAATACCGCTATCGTTGCGGTCGTGCGTTTCGTGCCGCGCTTTACTCATGAGTGCCAATCTTGCTTCGTGTCGCGGTCGGTTTCATTCCTGGAGCCAGATTTCGCGATTGTCGCGTTCGGCGAAGATCCGTTCGAAGACGTCGGTCCGCAAGCCACCCTCGGGCGCGATCAGGACCTGCTGGCGACCGGTGCTTTGCGGCTGTTTTGTTGTTTTCCAAGTTTCCATCGCCAGCCTGGATTTCTGTGCCAGCTCTTCGGGTCTGGCGATGTAATCATAATCGAAGTCTTGAAATTGGGGATATGTGCGAAGGGAGCGATAGGCGACCATGCGAACCGCAGCGTAGGGATCATTCAGCAATCTGGCCAGATAAGGGGGAATCCAATCTTCTTCAGAGGTCTTTCGGGCATCGTCCCATCCGAGGCTCCAGGCCATCAATACTCTCTGGCCAGCGTCACCCCGCAGGGTCCACAAAACCGAAGCGGCAATATTTCGTTCGTCCTCACTGAGAACGGGCTGCGGAGTGTCGAACCATTCGTTCAGGTATTCAGCGGTCCATTCCAGGGTTTTGTCCAGGTGACACTGATTGCAGGCGTTCGGTCGACCGGTTTCGATGCTAACGGTGGCGCTGGGGAGATCCACCTGGTGGCTGCGAATCGCACCCATAAGGCCATATGTGGTATGCGGCATGTGGCAGTTGTAGCAGAGGCTGCCGCTAGAGTCCGGTTGGTGACGGGTGTGTTGCGCCAAGTTGTCGGTGAAATCAGCATGGCACTGTAAACAGGCCTTGTTGGTCTCCATCTCTGCTTCCAGTTGCTCGTCAGCCCACGTCTTGATCGGCCGCGGGTCGGCTGCATCTTGGTGCAGGCGATGGCAAGAAAGGCAGGTCATGGTGCGCTCTGGATCGTCATGCTGGAAACAGGGGCTTTCGATTAAGCCATTGTATTCACGACCGGTGACGCGGATCATGCCATCGGACCAGAACATGGTGTTCATATAGCCAGGATTTTCGCGCAGAAAATCGTTGACGGCGGGATGATCCACACCGTCACCAAAGTGCTGTCTGGTGCTTGCCAGCTCGTCCCCTGGCCGGTAGTGATAGCCGAACATGGTCCAATCCCACTTGTCTTCGGGCTGATTCACCGTCATAAGCACCCCGTGACACTGACCGCAAATCTCCGCTGAGCGCTGGGGTTCCAAATGGGCCGGGTGGATCGCAGTGTCGTCTCGGTTATCGAACAGGTGTGACAGGTAGCGCCGCCAGGGATCGCGGTTGGCCTGCACATGATCTTCGCCCGGCCCGTGACAGGCTTCGCAGGCGATACCGAACTCGCCCACTTCGGTATCTACCTTAGCTGTCATGTCGAACCGTGCACGAGGATGGGTGACGTGGCATTTGATGCAGGTGTTGTTCCAAATCGGCGGTGTCCACTTACGATCCGCTGGCACCACGTATGATGCATTTACCGGAACCCAACGCGCTTCGTCGATAAGGTAGAGCACGGGCAACTGAATGACCCTTCGGTCCGGACCTACAGCCATCCAGTATACCTGCATATGGTGGGAGCCGGTGGTCATCACAATCTTGCGCCGGATCGGTTTTTTACCCGATCCGGGAGGTGGATCCAGAGCGATCCAGAGGTCGTTGCCCTCGTGCTCCAGGCGTATGGTTTCGCCACGGATCTGTACGGAACCGGACCAGTGGGGCGCCACATTCTCGGCGGTTGCAACCTGTGTCATGGTGCGATGATAAGAAGCGTGCCAGGTGTGATATTCCTGGGGGTGGCAGGATCGACAGGCGTCTGACGAGATATAGCCCGCGTTGGCCACCTTAACTGGACGATCGATGACTGGCGGTTGAACCGTAAGGCCCAGATCGGCAACGGACCACGCCACGCCACAAGGTGGTACCACCAGAAGAGCAGGAGCACACAAGCGGATCCATCGCGTTTTAGCTTGATGTGCCCGCCAAGCTAAGAGCGCACCTGCGAAAGTCACCACAGCCAGTACCGAAATCGTTTCCAGATCAGCGGGCATATGTTTTGAGGTGTTTAATCGATACCAAAAACTGAAAGGTAAGGCCCAAATTACGACGGGTGTCCCAGTCTAGACCACTGCTGTCCGTGGCGACTCTCAGCTCACTCCGGCTGTCCAGCCGTTGCCGCCGGCACGCACTGTGCCTTTGTCCCTAAAATACTCGGCTCCGTGGGCATTGCCGCAGATCCCATCCACCACTTCGACCTCGTGCCCCATGTGCCGTAGGTCGTCGACGATTTCGGCGTCCATGGTATCGGTTACTTCCACCGGCTCTTCAGTGACTACATGGAGGCGAGGGGAGCGCGCTACCTGCAATGTGCTGGCCCCGAAATCGACCAGCTGTTGTGCCATCATTGTAGCTACGCAGACGATGCGGCGGCCGCCTGGAACCCCGATTGCTACATCGCGATCGGCGGTACGTATCAAGAGCGGACAGCCATTGTTAAGCGGTCGTTTGCGGGCAGCCACCGAATTTGCCCGGCCGGGATTGGGATCGAGGCGGCACATCCCATGGCCGAGCAAAATTCCAGTGCCTGGGACGGTGAAGCAGGACCCGAACTCGCCGCCTTGGGTGATGGTTATGGAGACCAGATTGCCTTCATTGTCAGCGGTGGAGACGTGCAAGGTCTGGGTGTGCGTTTTTCTGGAGACGCCCTGTCGCGAGCGGTCGACGCTATCCGCAAACTGAAGCATCGATTCGATGCGCCCGCGGGCGTAAAACGGGCTGAGGAGGCGCTCGATCGGCACATCGACAAAATCGGGATCGGCGAGGTATAGCAGGCGGTCACGCCAGGCGAGCTTCGCCACTTCTGCGAAGCGGTGCCAGTAGATCACCTGATCACAAGCTACGGGCTCGAAACAGTCAAGCATCTGCAACATCTGCAGCGGGGTCAGGGAGCCGTGGGTGAGGACCGGTCCGAGGACGTCGGCGCCGCGGTAACGCCCGATATACGGCTCTTCCACGATTGCCTCGTAACCGGCCATATCCTCGTGGCTGAGAATTCCGCCGGCAGCTTGGACGCTGTCGGCGATGTTACGACCCAGCTCGCCGTTATAGAAATCGCGCCATCCGGCTGTTGCCAAGCGCTGCAGCGTCTTCTCCATATCGGGACGGTGCCAGACGTCGTCGGCAACCGGTCGTTTACCCTGTGGCATAATATGACGCACCGTCGGCTCGAAACGGCGGATCGGTTCCTCGTAGTCCGCAATGTAATCCACCAGCTCCTGGCCGTATGCAAAGCCATCCGCCAGCAGCTGCTGCGACGGGGCTACAATCTGTTCCCAGGGTGTGCGGCCCCAACGCTCCCACACCATACCCATCGCTGCCATCTGACCCGGTACGGCAATCGCCAGGGGACCGAAGATGTTGGCGTCACCGCGCACGCTGCACCCGTATTCGTCTTCGTTGATTCCGGCACGATCGCTACGGCGAGGGAGGACCTCGTACATCCTCTCATGTGCTGCATAGGGAGCTTTGCCGCTGGCGTCTACCGACCAGGCTTTGCCAGTGGGACCTTCTACCACGACTGCCGAGGACATGTAGCCCCCGATGCCGTTCTTGTGGGGTGCGAGCATACAACAGGCGAGACACGTGGCGGTTGCCGCATCCATGGCGTTGCCTCCCTGTTCTATAATGCGGGCACCGATCCGCGCCGCTTCAGCGGGGGACGCGGCCACCGCACCTTTGTTGGAAAGAACCTCGTAGCCCTCGATCAATGCTTTTTAGGCGGCGCAGGCGTCCACGATCTTTTGCAGCTGGGGACGCTCCTCGAGCCAAAGCTCGTTTACCTTACCGGGATCGAGGTATTCGTTGCCAGCTTGGTCCCTGCCTCTGGCGAGGTAGATCTGCTGACCACTGGCGTGGGTCGACTTCACTGTGGTCGGCATGTAGCGCATCTGATAACCACAGCGGCGCATCTTGCCGTCGGTAGCGTTGGATCCATGTATCAGGTAGGTATCGTGCAGGGTGCAGTGATTCGGTTCCAGCACGCAATTCACAGCTTTGGACTCGTCCACCAGGTCTTCGCGGACCGTATTTTTGAGCAAGGTATTGCCGAGATCTTTCACCTGTACGTGTTCCCTATCGCGCTCCTTGTGGGAACCCGAAATCACGCGCATGCACCCGTTTTCCAGGGTCGAGGGATCTATTGCTAACCAGACGGAAACCACCTCGATCCGGTTTTTTGCAAAGGATTTCCAATACGAGCCGTCCTCGTGCCAGGGGACTCTTTTGCCGGCCGGCGCCAGTTTGTTAAAAGAAGACGTGGCGAACAGCGCGATGTCGGGGCCGATTATCGGCTCTACCAGGTCGAGCACTTCGTCCGACAGAAACCAGTCGTTCAGCTTAGGATCGACGAAGTTGGCGCGATCAATTCCTTCGACCGGGTGGCCCGTAAGCTCCTCCCAGAGCTGCAGGTGCCATTCGAAGCGCTCCTTGAAGGCGGCGAACTGATTAGACGAGAACAGCGGCTGGTCAAAAATCAAAAATCCCTGGTCGTTATAGGTCTGAATCTGTTCTGTTGTGAGACGGTGTGGCATGGTGACCTACTCTATCCAGAATGAGTAAAGGCGTGCTTGGCGCAGGTAGAGCTTGAGGCGTACCGGCTTCTCGAACACCAGGTCGTGGGGGTGTTTCCATTTGATCTTCGCTCTGGTGCTGTCGCCGGTAAACGGCTCCGGTTCCTCCGCCGGCACCCAGAATCCGTCGTGAGGTTTTCGGGTCTCGCCATCGACCAGTTCGGCGTAGATCTCGCCCCAGCTGGCATCGGCGTTAATGTAGACATCCTCTCCCTTGAGCTCGAACGGCTTCGAGAGCATGGTGCCGCATTCGCCGCCGTCCAACGAGACGAACCCGTCCGGGCGCAGCTTTGCCAGGGTCAAGGCGCCGGGGTCTTGAAAATGCTCCTGTTTGGCCTCGAGTCGAAAGAGCTCCTGGGCGCGGTTGAACTCCTTGTAACGCTCGATGCTGCTGGGCATCCGCAAGGCGTTGTAATAACACCAGATCTCGCCGTCCTCGCGCACGATCGGGTGGCCAGCCATTAGCAACTGACTGCAGCCGTAATTCTCTCCGTCAAACGGCTCCAGACCGATGAATAGCTGTCGGTCAGCCACCCGTTCCCAAGTGTGGAGGTCGCGGGATACGGTCATTTCGATCTGGTTTATCCGGGTGTAATTGGTGCCGGGGGGTGGGTTGGCACCGAACGGGTTGAAGATGGTCGGAAAGCCAATGTAGAAACCCTGATACGGTAGCACCGCCATGTTGTAACATTCGGCGATGTAATCTTCGTCGTCTATGGTTGGCGGGGTGATATAAAGCGGATTTTCGATCACTTCTTTTACCCGTTTGCGCCGGTTCGCTCTGTCGGTCTCATCGGTATGGAAGATCAACTTCGGCTCGCTGAACTCGCGGAAGTCGGAGCTGGTGGACAACCATACCGACCGTCCCCATTCCGTGCTCAGTTTCACCATGGCGAGGAACTGGCCAGATTGGTGATCGTGAGTGAACTGAGACTCATCCTGGCTGGGGATCGGCGGTGTGTCGACAAGGTCCCAGTGAAATCCGTCTGCCGAGGTCGCCGGAAACCGATCGCTGACGCTGAGTAATCCTTTGTAGCGCCGTTTCGGGTCGGGATCTGTTTCGTCGCGGACGACGTGATACGCTCGCCCTGGCTTCTTGACGTTGGGATCGAAAGTTCCTGCGCCGGCAGGATCGTAGGCGACGTTGTTTTCCTTGGAGCCTTCCACCTCGAACAGCCCTAGGTTCGGTTTCTCCCAATGCTCGCCATCTTCGGAGATGGCGTAATAAACGTGCTTCCCGAAGTACCACCACTCCCAGAGTTTTTTCTCCGAGTTCCACTGGGGACAGGTCCGGCTCTGGATGCCCCCGGTGATAACGGGCCCCCATTTCCTCGGAGAATGGATGCTGCGAGTACATCCGGTTATACTTTCGGCAGCGTAATCGTCAACGAAGAGCTGCCTGTAGGTTTTGGGATCTATCAGATCGTTTGCCATTGCTTTTCCTTTTTCATGGGCGAGGGAGACCACCGTTGAGGTCAGAAGCTAACAGGATTTTCCTGTGGGAGCGAGCGCGCTTCTGGGGTCTTCTGGCGTTCTTCGTTTGCTTTCCAACTTCGGCGATCTTCAGCACGCCAAGGCTCGCGGAAGTTGAGCCGACCCGTGGTTTTGTCCGTTGGGAACGGCCGAATTACCGCAACTTCTCCTTCGATCCGTTCCAAAATTATCCGAACCATGCCGCGCCATACACCGATGCACCCCGCCTGTTCTACGGTCCTCTGGGCAACGAGCTGATCCGCGGATACGATCTTTATTTCTGGGACGAAACCCGGCAACCGGGACTGGACTACGGCAGCTCCATCTTCAAACCAAACAGCGGCATATTCCTGCTCGTCTGGAATAAGTTATATAGCGCCACGGTGGTGGGTCGAGATGGCTACGGCGACTGGGGATATAGTCTCATTGTGGCAGATGGTCTCGATGGCCGGCTGTCGCCGTTGACCCTCTCCATGACCGATCTGAGCGGATTTCGACTCGATCTTTCGGCGCCAGGGCTCCAACTTACCGGCCTGGCGTCGCGCATCGAGCGTCCCCACGCCTATCTGCCGCGGGCGACTTTCGCGTTGGGAGAAACACACATCGCCCACGATTCGACCCTGCTATTGGCGGGACGCGCGCAAGCTAACCCGGGGCTTGCAACGCTGGGACTGAACTGGGCGAATATCCACGTTTACAACAGCGTGCAGCCTGGCAACAACATGAAGGGGGTGCTGCGTCCGGACCAGCCGTTCGTAGACTGGATTGCCGTTCGCATCACCGACGATTCACCTGACGACGGTTTGGGAGGCGCCGTGGTGCAACACTTGAATCTCATCGTCAATGGCGAGCCGCGTCTCGATCTCACGCCCCATGTGCTTTCTCATGACGGTGGAATTGGTCCGCAGGTTGGCAGATTTTCCAGCGCTACCGGCCGCTTCCAGGCGTTGGACTACACCCAATTCATCGGGCACCGATTGTACTATCGCGGGCGGGACGAGATACCGCTCTACGCCGATTACCTCTATCGGCTCGATCATGAAGCGGGTGTGGATGTGAGCGGTGATACCGATACCGAAGGGTTGGTTCGGAATATCCGAATTCACTTCAATGAGCCCGTGTTGCGGGTGGACGGCGATAATCAGTTAGTCTTTTTGTTCGATCTTTCTGGCGAAGACCCGGTCGAGTCGGTGGAGGTAGAGGCTGTCATGGGAGGTGACTACCGTGTTGACGTGGCGCAGCTGAATGATGCTAATCCTCGCGGGCGCACCTACCACACGCGGTACAAGACTACCTTCTACCGCACAGTCCTGCGAGCCAAGGGAAACGTGCGCGATCGGTCGAACCTGCGCCGGTTACGCTTCCACGTCGGCGAAGAGACAGCGCTCTTCACCTACAGCGCCGATCTGGATATTGCCATCGTCGGGTTACAGCTAAACGGGGAGTACGCACGCTCGACCCTTTGCTCCCGCTATCCTGGAAGAGCCGGCGGCGTAGCGAGCTTCGACAGGAGCCGGCGATTCAGGGACCGCGGATCGGCCTACTATCTCAATGGTACCCGCTGGTTCGGTCGGGGCCGTGTCGGAGCCGAGTTGTTTGCCACCAATCCGTCATTCACCACCACCCTGCGCACCTTCTTAGACGATAATTCCGACTTGGATTACACCAATCTGTCCGGCATGATTAACAATACGGTCTACTGGGATCTGGTGCAGGATAATGACGATGGCGATCGCTATCCGGACCGGCGCATGGGCAACATCGTCGGATTGGAGCCGGACGAGCGGAGCTTCGACATCGACGGCGTGTTACTGGGGCAGGACGAGGATAGGGATGGTATCCCGGACATCAACCGCAACCTCAATGCGGTGGCGGATTACAACGAGCCGTTTCTGATGTACGATGTGGAACCAAACAGCTACACCTACGGCTTGGATCGCAACAACAACGACGAGCCAGACCACAGGGAAGACGACCGTGACGTGGACTATCCGTACGACCACGATCAGCGGGGGTATCACATCTTCGGACAGTTTGACCTGAGTGCGAATTGGTCGATCGCTGCGGGCCGACATGCCGTTCAGCAGATTGCCGGCGCCGGACGCAATCGCTCGGCTTACCTGCTGCTCACTTATCGAAGGGATGAACCGCACGATCTGCGGAAGCTCTTTTTTGAGAATCACCTTCGTCGGGTTGAGGACGACATCGCAGATCCGTTTGTGATAGCGGACGAGAGGCCGAGTCGGGACAACGAATTTACCCAGGGAGGACTGAGCCGCCCGAGCGCGACGGAGCTGCTGTTGTCTGAGCGTCCACCCATATTTTCCAACATAACCGTGCCCGACCTGCTTGCTTACAGGGACAGCTACGTCAACGAAAGCTACCTTGAAGGGGCATATCGTCGGCGGGGATTTGAGATTGTCCAGAAGCTGCGGTTGCGCGTGAACTGGCAGCGCGGAGGAGAAGTGCGCCCGGGTATTTTTCAACGCCAGAAGCGCGTCGACCTGATGACCTGGTGCGGCCGGTTCGGACGGACCTGGAACTGGTCCCGAGTGGAGTTTCAGACGCAGTTCAAATACATGCTGTTTCGGCAGTTCGACAGGGGTAGCGACCGGGATGTGCAGCACGAGACTCGATCGATTCCGATTCTGCGAATCAGCTATGCGCTGTTACCGCGGACCAGCTTGCGGGTAGGTGTGCAAGGCTTCGGGCCGCTTCCTTATCGGATCAGCGATCGCACGGGAAGCGAGAGTTTCGAGCGGCGAACCTCTTTTGCTACCTTGACCAACCGCACCGAATATTTCGGCTACGACATGATCACGATCGTGGGACTGGCAAGGGACAAACAAAACTTCGACAAGGAGTTTCAAGGTTTTCGCAACTTCGACAGGTGGAGCTTCTTTGTGCGCGGTCTGGTGGGCTTCACCGCGTTTGGTCAGCGGATCTGAGAGCTGACGATACATTGTGCGGCCACGTTGGAAGATTTCGCGACGGCCATGCCTTCGGCCAAGTTCACTCTTCCTGGGTCGAAACCCTCGGATGTTGGCCAGCGTTGGACT
>CAYNZV010000051.1:23349-30992 GCA_964401715.1 uncultured Gemmatimonadaceae bacterium
GCGTTGGACTTACTCGTCGGCCGGTTTTTGGAGGACCAATGAGCCGGTTGTTGTCAGGACGAAACAGAGACCTGGTTTTCCGTGGATCATTGCGGCGGGGGAGCTATTCGAACCAGTAGCTGAACAGCCGGCCTTTGCGCAGGCGGAAACGCACCCGCAGATGACGACCGGCCACACCGGAGAGATCGGCTTTGCCCTTCCAGGTCACCAAGGCAGCGGTCTGGTCGCCTGATATTGCATCGCTGAATCGCGGCAGTGAGTGCTGGCGGGTGCCTCTGCCCGGTCGTGGTACAACCTCGATCACACGAAACGGGTCGCAGGGCTGACCCTCCGGATCGACAAGCGCCACGCAAAGCTCTCCGTCAGCGGCATTGACGTTGATCCGCAACCGGCGGGTGCCCGCAGGCACGGTCAGGGTTCGCGTTATCAGGATGCCAGGTTCCGTTCCGGCATCCAGTGACAAGAAACCGTCGCGCCGAAGAACCGCCAAACAAACCGCGCCACGATCGGGGTCCTGGAAGTCCGGTTTCGGGCTCCAGCCGGAGTACTTCAAACCGTTGTAGTAGAACCACAGCTCTTGGTCCCTCACCACGGCATTGGAAGGTGGTTGGCTCTTTGCTAAATCGTAGGCACCGGAACCGCGGTATGAGGGAAGCATGAAGGGTTGGCGCTCGGCGACGCGGGTCCAATGATGCAAATCGCGACTGCAGACCAGCGGGAAGGTTGTGAACGCAAACTGCGGACCTTCTCCTTCCTTGGCTGGACCAAAGCGGTGAAAGAAGGCGGGAATGCCTATGTAGGTGGATTCGTAGCGGAAGACCCCCATGTTGTAGACGTCGACATTGTGCCAGTCCCAGTGATCGGGGTAGTCGGATTGGGAATAAAGGGTCGGCGCCTTCATATACCAGTTGATCATATCGGGTGCCAGCTCCTGATCGAGCTCGTCGGTTTGAAACATGAGCTCGCTTTGGGACCAGTGGTTGAAGTCACTGCTGGTGCTCAGGCCGACCGATCGACCGTAGACGCCGCCTACTTTTGGAGTGGCGATATACTGTCCAGCAGACCGATCGTGCGAGAGATTCCACTCGTCCGATGAGCGCACCGGGGTCTCCTCATTTTCTTCCCAGTTTTGCAGATCGGAGGAGGTGACAGGCACCAGATGCTTTCCGGTGTGGTGTAGACTTTTGTAGCGTCGTGAGGGGGCTGGGTCGGTCTCGTCGAAAAGCACTACGTAGGGTCCGAAGCTCTGGCCATTGGGAAGCCGGGTGTTGAGTATCGGATTGTTCTTTTTGCCGATTTTTCCTGGGCGCCAGTTGATGCCGTCGCGACTTTCCCAAAGCGTGCTGTAACCGGTCTCGCCTTGTGTCTCAACCACTACGTAGCGGAACAGCTCGGCTTCTTTCACCCAGAACGGCTTGCTGCGCACCTGGTAGGTGCCGCCGCCTCGACCGACAACATCCGGGCGAATTACAGCGCCCCTCTTCTGGGGATGATGAAGGGTCTGTCGCAGCTTACGGATTTCGGCAACATCTACATCGTCGAGAAAGAGCTGCCTTTCGCCCAACCTTGGCTGAGCGGGCTGGCCAGGATCCGAATTCATGGCTGATTCCCGTTTGGTCTTTCACATTTTGGTGGCATCAATCCAACCTGAAGAAGGTTCCGGCGACGTGGCGGACGATCTGCGCCTCTTCGATCGGCTCCTCCTGATCCTTGGCGCAGAACCAGTAGGCGACGAAAATGCGTCCGTCGTTGAGCTCGGTTAATACCTGGTAGCCCATGTCCCAACTATAGGCGTCGCCTCGCACGACAAACTCCTCGCTCCAGGTTTTCCCAAGATCGTCGCTCACCACGCCCATGATTCCCCGGTTCCCAAGGCTCGGGGTGCGACGTGCAAACAGTACTACAATGCGGCCATCGGATGTCACCAACGCTGAGGGGCAGCGGCGTCGATTCGCTCGGGTCGCGTCGTTTAGCGGCCGCTCTGGCTCCGGCTCGTTCATGTTGCCGTAATGGTTCCCCGGGCTGGTGATGAACCGTGGCTCCGACCAGGTCATGCCGTCATCTTCCGAGAACGCAACGCAGGGCATTTCGGGTGGGTGTTTGTGCATGCTCGTCATCAGGCGACCATCGGGGAGACGATGAACGCCCGAGTAGTTGAAACCGACATTTTCGTCGCCCGGAGCCGAACGGGTAAGATGAGGGCTGACCCTGGCAATTTCGCTGCAATATTCCCATGAGATCCCGTTGTCGTAACTGACGTAAAAACATTGGGCGTGGCGCCAGTAGATGGCGCCGGAAATTCCCAGAACACCGTTATCGAAGCGCACGTGCCCGAGATTGGCCATCAAGTAGCCGCCGTTGGGCGCCCAGCTCGGGTTGTCGATCAGGGTGGCATGGCTCTCCCAGGTGCGACCACGGTCGCGACTGCGGAGACTGAACGATGGACAGTGTTGCCGGCGCCCAAGATCGAAACTGTTATCGTCACGCCCGACGCCACCGACGGGGGGTTTCAGGTACGTCCCGTGACAGAAATGGATGATCGAATCGTTGGCGCCCAGATCGATTTCCTCTCGCTCGGATTGAGTACGTGGCCGCAGCCAATCGAGAATCTCATCGGTGGATCGGCCGTTGTTCCAGATCCACTGGCGCTGATCATCGGGCCAGGTCTCGCCGTGGTCGAAGGAGCGGCTGATGATGCAACCTGATTCCTTGCCCCAGCGCGGATGTGGGGTCCACATGCTGCGTGGTCCGCCACAATGGCGGGACCAGTTTGTCCCAGGACCCTCCCGCATCACATCGTAGTCCATGGGTACGCCCAAGTACGCCACGGCGATCTCGCCGTCACCAAAATTCCATATACCGCCGCGATTGGTAGCGTAGAGATACATGTTTTCGTCGCGGTGAACGATGATGTGGCGATGGTCCTGGAGCTTCACCTTGCGAACGCCCACTGTTTTTCGGGAAGTAAATTCAGACATGGGACCTCTCCTTTTGAAATTGTAAAAAAATCGGTGGGTTTGGGTCGTTTTTCATTCAAGTAAACTCAGCCAGCAGGGCGGACAATCCGTCGATGCCGACCTGTCGCGACGACGCCGCGGTGCGGGAGGCGGTTAGGAAAGTTTCGCGGAAGCCCGAGCCGCTGATCATGGCGACCACCGTTGCACCCGATGGGAATTTGCGGTCTGCTATGAGCCGGCTGAGACCGGCGATGCAGGCGGCGCTGGATGGCTCAGCATACAACCCCTCGTTGCGTCCCAGATCGGCGCCGGCCTGCATCGCTTCTTGATCACTTACGGCGACGAAAAAACCATCCGCAGCGCGCACCGCTCGCAGAGCATCGGCACCGTCCGGCGGGAACGGATGAGCGATCTTGACCAGCATGGACGGGGCGGAATCCTGGTAGGGTAAACCTAATAGATCATCCTGGCTCTTGATGCCCTGTTCCAAGGCAACCTCCAAACCGTTGTAATCAGCAGGGACCACGCCAATCATCTGCGGTAGGGAGGTAATCTTGCCGATTTGTTTGAGGTCACAGAAACCCCGCCAGATCCCGGCGATGGTCCCGCCCCCACCGACTGGTACGACCATGACATCGGGCGCCAAGCCCAGTTGTTCCACAATCTCGTAGGCAATGGTCTTATTCCCCTCGCTCTGATACGGATTGGAAGCGCGCGAGGTAGTGCTCACGTAAAGACCCAACTCCCGACATATCTCTTGGGTGCGCTCGACGATGAGATCCACCTCCGCTTCTACCTCGATGATGGCGCTTCCCAAAGCTTCCATCGGAAAGATCCGTTCCCGGGGTATGCCGGACGACATCACAGCAATGCTGGCCATGCTGGATCGGCTTGCCATTGCGGCGTTGGAAATGCCGGCACTTCCTGTAGAAACAACTATGGATGCGCCGGCACCGATCTCGCGCCCATGATTTATGGCCACTGCCAGCGAACGATCTTTGTGCGAGCCGGTGGGATTGCGGGCCTCGTCCTTGATGAAGATGCGATGGTCGGGGTGGCTGTTCATGGGCAACAGGGGGGTGCTGCCTTCACCTAGAGTGGTTATCTCGTTGGGTTTGTCGATGGGAAGCAATGGCCAGAACCGCCACATGTTGTTGGCGAAGCGTTCGTCCCACTGAACTGCCTCGTAGTCGTAAGCGAATTCCAGACGACCGAGGCACTCCGAGCAGAAGGACGCAGTCCGCGAAGACTCTTGGCGACGACACTCCGAGCAGACTACTTCGAACCGGGGCAAGGCTCCTCCTTTCTGGATCATTACCAGCTATCTACGCCCGCGAGCTTGCGACCCAAAGGGGAGAGCTCGGCGTTGCGGATGTCAAGCTTCAAGCCGAACTCGTTGTGTATCAGCTGGGCGACGCTGCGCTCGTTCCATATGCGATCGTCGCCGCGCCCGAATGCGGCACCGCCACAGAGGGTGTGAGGCCAGTGATGCTGGTCCCATTCACTGCTGTCACCGAGGTCAAATACTGCCGGAGACTGCCGCAAAAGGTCGGGTAAACGAGTGCGCTGATCGGCGTGAAGCTTAGGCTCGCGCTGCGGCGCGGGTATCCGTGCGATCGACTCGGCCAGCTGCTCCTCTAGGTTGCGAACGATCGGCAAGTCGTGACTTGCCGCATCCGCCCGCGTCAACTCTAGGGTGCGATCGTCGATCGCTTGCGCCAGCGTTTTCTTCATGAGGAACTCGTCGCCGTTGGCGCGAATCTTCCAAGCCGGGTAAGCCGGATGTTCGCCGACGATGCCGTCGATACGCGCATGCACTAGGTCGCTGGCTCGATGCTCTGCCAACCAGCGCTCGGCGTAAGCCTGCGGGATTCCTAGGGCTTCGCCTATGATTTCCTCGTAGGTACGGACCAAGGGAAGCACGCCGCTTCCGGACTGATCTCTTGCTGGCATCATCAGCATGAACTGCGACAGCCGTGGATAGTTGGAGTGATTGGCTCCGTTTCCGTGCAGTAAAGCGCTGTGCCAGATTACCAGATCGCCTGCTTTGCCCGGGATTGGTTGAATGTCGAACGCATCGGGGTCTTCGGGCCACTTTGGGTGGCGATCATGGGGTTGGGCTCGGGACCATTCCTCCAGCTTGCGGTGAAAGCCAGGCACACATTGAAAACCGCCCTGGTCGGCGGCGGTGTCCGCCAAGTACAAAACCCCCTGTACCTTTAAAGGGAGGGGGCTTTGCGTGGAGTCCATGTCCCAGTGAATGAACCCCTCGTACTGCCAGTCGCCACGGTTGGGAGGATTCATCGCCACCCGGTCCTGCGATACGTGTAGCTCTTCAGTGTCCAGAATTTCGGCAAAGGCCTGGTATATGCGCGGATCTTGGCGATTCTCCCACAGGCTTTGGTGGCGTGTGATGTTGAGCAGGCCACTGCGAGGGTTACGTGGAATGCCGTACCACTGGTCTGGGTTGGAGAAATCGCGACCGCAGAACACTTGCATTGCTGCGATGACTGCCTGCAGGTTTTCCTGAGGCACCGCGTTCGGTACGATGACGTAGCCGTTCTCGTGCCAGAATCCCAGATCGCGTGCACTAAGGATTGTCATCGGCTTCTCCGGTAACTGAGCATTTCAACCAGATCGAACACGAGTAAGATAGGTCCTCGCTAACCGACACCGCGAGGCCCGGCTGCAGTGTGACCGGCGACGGGAAACCAAATCAAGTCTACCACGATGGAAAACGAGACCCCGACAATGTAACCGACTCCAAGGCCGTAGAAAAACGGTTTTCCCGCCAAGTAGGCGGCAACACCCCCGTAACGTAGGAGAGTTGCCTTGACCGCCCACACGACGGCCAGGTTGATCCAGTAGAGGTCGAGCCAAAACGACTCCTGAAAAGCAAGTCCAACCGGGTGCAGGGAAAACCAGTGGTAGCGGCTACGCAAATAGGTCATGCCCGCCGCCTGCAGCCAACCGAACAGAAACACGCCGATCTTCTGCAAGTCCATGGCCGTGCGGTTCTGGAGCATGTAGACCAATGGATCGAAGAAGCGAGCCGTCATCCACCACTCGAACGTGCTACCGCCCCCCCCACCCCGGTAGGTGGTTTCGACGCGAGCAAAGACGGTGACCACAAACACTACGGCAAAGACACCCAGTGCGACCACCGTCACGGCCAGCGGCTGGCGTTGCAGCGAAAACAGGCGCAAGAGGTGTGTGAGGCCTGGCCAGGCTGGAATCAAATTGTGTCCAAAGAACGCAGGACTGGTAAACAGGTGAAAGCCGGCGAGGCTACGGGAGGTTATGGAGGCGGTGCCCACCAGGTCAACGATAAAGGGAGCCCCCTTAACGAACGGTCGGTAAGGCGCCAGGTAGGCGAAGCCGCAGACGGCGATCAGCTTGGCGGTGGCGAAGAAGGTCAGAGACATCAAGAGGAAAGAAGTCAACGCTAGGTCGAGGCTCATGCCCAAACTCATGGCCCAGGCGACAACGCAGGTAGCCGAGAACAGCAATCCGACCCAGGCAAAACGATACCGCCGGCGCAGATGAGGGTCGCTCCTTTGGAGGAAAGCTTGTTGCCAGGTAGCACGCAAATGGCCGCGGGCAATCCAGATCGCCCAGACGGCAATGAAAATCAGGGCGCCGTAGTTCTCCATAAAAAGCAACCGCTCGCCGCCGATCTGCTGGCCCTCGCTGCCAAAGGAAATCCCTGTACGAGTCAGCACACCGGCCTTGAACAGACTCATGATCCGGAAGAGCACAAGACTTCCTAGGATGTCCAACGGACAGAGATAGGTCACCGCCATGACCAGGGGCATATAGCGGATATTGATGCGATAGATCCAATCGCTTACTTCGAACCGAAAGATCTCGGTGTTGAAGGGCAGGATCAGTGCGGGCGTGAAATAGGTAGAGACGTTGTAGAGGATCGGTGCGAACACTACTCCGAAACCGATCCAGAATAGCTTGCGACGAAACAGCTCGGGCATACGTCGGCGACCGTCCATTCCACGCAGCAGATCCAGTGGCAGCTGTGCTAGCGGAAACGAGAGTTTTTCGCGGTCTTCCCACTGGGCTTGGAACAGAACGAACAGACAATACCCGAAGGTCACCATAGCCAGCGAAACCCCCAGCCACTGGAGGCTCACGTTGATCCATCCGTCCCAAGGAATCGGAGCGCCATCGGGAAGCCCAAGCCAGAAGCTATCCAGAATACGTCCGCTGGCAGGTACCAGCGCCTGCCAGGGGAGGTAGTCGAAAAAGTACTCCACGTACATGTTTTCGGGTGAAGCGAAATGGGTGGGCGCGGCCACCATCAGTGACCAGCGCCCAAGCCAATGGGGAAGGGTGCCGACGATCCACAGCATGGACAGGACGGTAAGGAGCTCGCCAGTCTTGAGGGTCAGCGATGGCCAGACACGTGCGATGCCCGTATTGAGGAAGATCCAAAGGACGAACGGCATCAGGGCCAGCAGCGGTAGCTGCGAGTGGACGAAGCTGCCGACTCCTGAGCGCTCCGATATGTAGATTACGTACAGAATAGCAGCCAGGGTGGTGGCCAAGCCCACCACCACGCCGCGCATGGTGATCAGTGGTGAGGGTGAATCGATGAAAGCGGGTTCGGAAGGAGGCACACTTTGTTGGGGGCAGGTGAGAGTCAACCGGTGCAGGCTGTGTAGATCAGGCGGT
>CAYNZV010000052.1:0-30720 GCA_964401715.1 uncultured Gemmatimonadaceae bacterium
GAGGGTGCCGTCGATGCTGACTTCGAAGTCGTCGATGACGACAAGAAAGAAGAAAAATAGGTCTTGGCAAAACGGGATTATTACGAAGTTCTAGGAATCGGCCCCGATGCCGGGGAAGGGGATATAAAAAGTGCCTATCGCAAGCTGGCGCTCAAGTACCACCCTGATAAAAATCCAGACAACAAAGAAGCCGACGAGAAGTTCCGCGAAGCCTCGGAAGCGTACGAGGTACTCAGCGACCCAGACAAGAAAACGCGGTACGATCAGTATGGGCATGCCGGGGTAGAGAGCAGCTTTGGAAGCGGCGGGTTCCAGTGGTCGGATTTCTCCCATGCCGGAGATTTTCAGGACATCTTCGGCGACATTTTCGAGAACTTCTTCGGCGGTGGTTTTGGCTCCGGTCGTGCTCGCAGCAGCCAACCAGCCGGACCTCCACGGGGACGCGATCTTAAGGTCAAGCTCGAGCTCTCCCTCGAAGAGGTCGCCATTGGCACTGAGAAGACGATCAATATCAACTGTTTGCAGCCTTGCGACTCATGCAGAGGCTCGGGGGGAGAGCGTGGCAGTTCGCGTGAAAACTGCGGCACATGTGGCGGTGCCGGACAAGTACAACAGGTCTCCAGATCTTTATTCGGTCAATCGGTGACCATTGCGGCATGCCCAAATTGCCATGGCGAGGGCACGACAATCTCTACCCCCTGTTACGATTGCCGCGGCGAGGGCGTAGTACGGGGCAAAAAGACGCTTACGGTCAAGATTCCCGCAGGCGTCAGTACGGGGAATTATATACCCCTTCGGGAACAGGGTGATGCAGGCGCTCGCGGAGGACCGCTGGGTGACATTCTGGTATTTATCGAGGAGAAAGAGCACGACCTCTTCGTGCGCGATGGTAACGATGTGGTCTACAGACTCCCGCTGGGTTTGGCGCAGGCGGCATTGGGTGACGAAGTCGAAGTGCCTACTCTGAATGGCACAGCAAAAATGAAGATCCCGGCGGGTACGCAGTCAGGCAAAGTATTTCGTCTTCGGGGCAAAGGTATCCCCGATGTCAACGGCAGGGGTGTGGGGGACGAGCTCATCCAGGTTGTGTTGTGGACGCCGGATCGATTGAGCGCACGCGAGCACGAGCTGTTCAAGGAGATACGGCAGCATGAACGCGAGCGTGCCGACTCTGGTGGCAAAGGCCTCTTCGAGAAGATGCGACAGGCATTCAGCGCCTGAAGGTGTTTTCGCGATCAAAACGCTGATTATTCCAATCGACGATCCCGCATTGAGATAGGATGCAGGTACCCCACACACTAATGGACGGACAAGCTGTATTGCCGTCGGTGCGCAATGTGGTAGCTGTTGCCAGCGCCAAGGGCGGTGTAGGTAAATCGACCGTAACCACGAATCTGGCTTTGACTCTGGCGCAGGCGGGGGCCCGGGTCGGCTTGTTGGACGCTGACATCTACGGACCCAGTTTGCCCTTGCTCATGGGTGTTAACGAAGAGCCAGAGTTGACCCACACAAACAAGATGATCCCTGTTCAGGCGCACGGTATTTCGATGATGTCGGTCGGTTTCATTGCCGGTGAAGATATGCCCGTGATCTGGCGTGGGCCGCTTTTGGGGCAAGCGGTGCAACAGTTCCTAAACCAGGTTGAGTGGGGAGACCTGGATTATCTTCTGATCGATTTGCCGCCCGGGACCGGTGATATACCACTTACTCTAAGTCAGACCATCGGCCTGTCCGGTGCGATCATCGTTACCACGCCGCAGCAGGTCTCGCTCGAGGATGTCGAACGCGGCATCGCCATGTTCGAGAAGGTGGAAGTGGACGTGCTCGGCGTTATCGAAAACATGAGCTATTATGTATGTGACGACTGCGGGGAGCGGCACGAGATCTTCGGCTCAGGCGGTGGCAAATCGCTAGCAGACAGACTCGGGTTGATCTTTTTCGGTGAGATTCCCCTGCAATCAGATATTCGAGCAGCTGGCGATAGCGGTTACCCCATCGTCCTTGGCAAACAAAACGAGAACGTCACCGTCGTTTTTTCTGAGATCGGCAACGGTTTGGTGCGGGAACTCGCCAAATTAGCGGATGAGTAAAATTGAAGGCGTCTGCGAGCAGCCAAAATCGTTTCTCTGGATCACCTGACTATGTAGTTACCGCTCGGGAGAAGATCACCAACTGGGCGCGTTGTAGGTCGTTGTGGCCGATCTCCTTCGGCACCGCTTGCTGTTCCCTCGAGATGTTGGCCGCCATGGGAGGACGTTTCCAAATGGGCAAGGAAGTTGGTGGCCCCCTGGTTGTAAGTCCCCAACACGCGGATCTGCTCATCGTGTCAGGCCGCATTAGCATCAAGATGGTCTCAGTGCTGAAAGACGTATACGCTCAGATCCCAGATCCGAAGTGGGTGATAGCCATGGGTGCGTGTGCTGTATCAGGTGGTGTTTTCAACAGCTACGCAACGGTCCAGGGTTTGGATAAGGTGTTGCCAGTCGACGTCAACATTGCAGGTTGCCCTCCACGGCCTGAAGACCTCATCGATGCGGTACGATTTCTGAAGCAGGATATCCGCAATACGGTTTATCGTTCCGACGTGGTGCCCTAATTATTCTGTTGGTTCGTCGCTCCTTGCTCCGACGCTGAGCGACGTGCTATCTTAGTTCCAGTGAATTCTCGGAGCGAAGATTGGCAGTCGCTGAGTTTGGTCATACCTGAAGCGGCGGTAGACGATCTGTCGACGTATTGCTTCGAGTGTGGTTCCTGTGGTCTAGAGGTGGGGGACGCAGACGACGCAGGTTCGTTGAAAGTCGTCGCTTATTTCAAGCCTGAGACAGATGTAGAGCGGATTGCCAAAAGAATTGCCGATCTGGTCTCGAAGCAGGGTTACCCATTCTCCCAATTCGAACATCGCTTCGTTGCCAGCCGCGATTGGAGCCGGGAGTGGAGGAAGTATTTCACTCCTATCCAAGTTTCCTCTAGAATTGTTTTACATCCACCCTGGATCGATGTAGACGCCGAAATCCCCGTTGCTATTCTTCCCAAGATGGCGTTTGGCACCGGAGGTCATGAGTCGACGCGACTTTGCCTACTGGCATTGGAGGCGAAGGTGAGCCCTGGATGCAGCTGTCTCGATATCGGCACCGGAAGCGGCGTGCTGGCAATTGCGGCGCTACAGTTGGGTGCGAGTCGAGTCTTGGCCATCGATACCGATCAGGCGGCCATCGACAATGCCACGGAGAATTTTGTTCTCAATCTTTGCGAAAAGCCCAAGCCTGCTGTGCGCCGATGTACCGTGGGCGAAGTGAAGGAAAGAGATTTCGATTTGGTGTTGGCCAACATTCAAAGCAGCGCCTTGGTACCGATATTGCCCCAAGTCAGGGATAAGCTTGCGAAAAATGGAGTGGGGGTCTTTTCAGGTTTGCTGGCACACGAGGAACGGAGCTTTGTAGCTCGACTTGAGGAAACTGGATTTGTCATCGAGCAGGTCGAAAAAGAAAACGAATGGATCTGCGTTACTGCAGGACGAGGTTGTTAAGTGCCCGGATTCCTTGTGAATCCCGAGGATGTGACCGGGGACAAGCTCATTATTCGGGATGACGAGGCGCACCACTTAGTGCGGGTACGTCGGTATGGAGTGGGAGATCTGGTCGACGTCCTCGACGGCAATGGACGCTTGTTCCGGGTGCTCGTGGAATCGGAGGAGAGGGGCAGGGTCTACTGTCGCGTCGTGCAGTGTACACAAGAGGGAGGGGAGAGTGCCGTACGCCTGCATCTGGCAACCTCGATGATAAAGGGTAATCGGTTTGGCCTGATTGTAGAAAAAGGGACGGAGGTGGGCATCGCCAGCATATCGGCTTTTGTCAGCGAGCGGACCGTGTTTACAATGGGCACAGAGACGAAACGCAATCGCTGGGAACGGTTGATAGTAGCCGCAGCCAAGCAGTGCGACCGGTCAAGAGTGCCTCGAGTCTATGAACCGGCACCCTTGGCCGAGATTGTTGACAAGTTATCGTGCACCTGTGAATTGGTGTTGATGGCCCATCATAATCCGGGGGGCAACGACCTGAAGGACGTGCTAGGTACCGAGCCGCGTGTTGAGATGGGGCTACTTGTCGGGCCGGAGGGGGGGTTCACAACTGCAGAGATAAACGCCGCCGAGAACGCCGGGGTTCGCACGTTCTCGTGGGGCACACGCAATCTTAGAACGGAGACAGCCTGCATTGTACTCGCGGGTATTGTAATACATGAAGCTGAGTCAAATCTCATCGGCGGAGAATGATGTGATCAACGCTCATTTCGGCGCGTCACGCGGAGGGCTCACGTGGTCAATTCAACAGTAACGGCGATTGTCTTAGTACTTTTGCTAATTGTTCAGGTATATGCAGGACCCGCGTTGTACGTTAATCGCGCCCAAGTGAATGTGCGTTCCGATGCGACGGTACAGTCAGCTCGCGTCGCAGTCTTGCAAGACGGCGAGGAACTTGAGCAGATAGGGTCGGAAAATGAGTGGTATCACGTGCGCATGGTTGACGGGCGCGATGGATGGGTTCACTCCGCGTTGGTCCAACGAAAGTTGACCGTAGCGGGGCGTGGGGTACGTGTACGTGCAGCAGCTTCGACCGTGGCACCAGCGTTCACGATGGTGTTCGCGGGAACCGAGCTGACCCAAATTCGGGAACAGGGTAACTGGATTGAAGTCAATCTCCCCGACGGCAAGACTGGGTGGATCTGGAAAAAACTGGTCAGGAACAAAACGATATCCTTCGAGGCTCTACCGGCCCGTGATTCCCAGTCGGGCTCGGTGACCACAGGTCTAATTGCTGAGCCTGAGGTCGTCGTTCCCACTACACTAGTCGCAACTGAGGAGATCAACCCAGTTGCCGTTCGCGAGAATCCGTATGCCGAGGGTCTGAAGTTTGAGGAGAAGGGAGATTATCGCTCGGCGCTGACCAAGTTCGCAGAAGTCCTCGACGAGGACCCAGATAACATCAACGCTTTGGCTCATGTGGCGACCGCACACAAGCAGCTGGGTGCTTATGACGAAGCGGTCAAGAATCTGAGTCTGGCACGCGACAAGAGTAGTGGCCGCCGAGACATACTCTTGGAACTGGGCGAGGTCTACAGACTCAAGGGCCTTGCCGACAGTACGCGAAAGTACCAGGCACTTTTCCGGGGTGAATCCTGGTTACCAGAACCCAAGTTTGTGCAAGAAAAAGAAACACTCAAACAACCACCTAAGAGGGATGACACTTGGTTTTCTCTCGGCATAGGCGCAGTGGCATTGATAGTTGTCACAGCTGTCGTGGTGCTGTTGCGACGTACGCATAAGAAGGCCGTGCCTAAGAAGGCACCGGCTCAAAAGGGTAGCGATCGATTTTCCCGGGCTCTGGAAGAATCCAAAGCACAGGATGGTGGTCCTGTCGCGTCTGGAAGTGAGTCCGAGATCGACCATAGAATTAAGGAGAAATGGGAGGAGCTACGACAGGGAAGTGAGGAGCTGATTTCAACTAGAGCTGACGATGAGGGCAGTGAGAGCGAGTACCTCGATCATCTCGTGGTCCACCTCGACTTGTTGCGCCAGGCGCTGGAGATGCAGGATGAGCGTGCCAGAACGTATGCCGATCTCGTACGGCTGCAGAACATGAAGATAGAAGCAATGAATGACGAAATACGACTGCTGCGGCGCGGAGGTAGCCGTTGAGAAAGCGTCAATGGACCCGCGCTGAGGTACGGCACATGACCGTAGCACAGCTGCGTGTGATCGTAGATGACGAAATCAGTCCGGACGAGAGTCTGCTTACCCACCTCGAGCGGGACAAGAGATTGGGGGTAAGGCGATTGGTATCCCGTAACCAACGCCGTCGACAGGCGAAGAAATCACAACGGCAAAGGGCCTCACATCTTCGCGCCCTCGACGAAGGGTACTGGAGCAACAAGATTGAGAATCTGGTGGGAGTGGACGAGGTGGGACGCGGATGTATTGCGGGACCCGTGGTGGCGGCGGCCGTCGCGCTCCCGCCCGGTTTTGAGCTCGATGAGCTGGACGACTCAAAAAATCTTAACCCTTTACAGCGGAAGTATTGTTCTGAAGTCATTCACGAATGTGCACTTGCGATCGGTATAGGCTATGTGAATGCAGACCAGATTGATGAGCTGAACATCCTGCAAGCTGCGCTTTTGGCCATGAGGAAGGCCGTTAGGAAACTGGGGCTCGCTCCAGAGAAGATACTTATCGACGGCATGGACCTGCCGGAAACCGGATTTGAGGAAGAAGCGGTGGTGCATGGGGACAGCAGGTCGATCTCGATCGCTGCTGCCTCGGTAGTTGCTAAGGTCCATCGCGATACTGTGATGGCGCAATTTGCCACCAAGTACCCCCAATACGGCTTCGAGGAGAATAAGGGCTACGGCACAGCAGCGCATGTGGAGGCATTGAGGAAAAATGGGCCGACGATTCTCCATCGGCGTTCGTTTGCTCCGGTCTCTACTTGGCAGTCAACCGGATAATGTCGAATACTTCGCTAGTCGTCTGACCGAAACCAATTTTCGTGAATAATTGACCGCCACGGCCACCAAGATAATAGGAATGGTTGAAAAGCTTAGGTCGTGCGAGTTGGGGGGTGCGTGGGTAGATGCCTAAAGGCAAAGTGTTATCCGATAGAAGCGTGGAACTACACAGAGGCAAGTAGGGAAGTTTATCTAATTGTTAGGAAACGCAACGAGGTCGTCTTTGCCGAGGTCAAATTGTGCCACGATCGGGCATTCAGGTCTCCAGAAGGTGCACAAGTATCGGTACATTGCGCGCGCCGCCCATACAGGATGTCAATACCGTTTCGACTTCATGGTCATAGTCGGTGACGAGTGGCAACCTGAAAAAATCGGCTTCGAGGACGCGTTCCAGGGAAAATAAACATAAGCGTCCCAGGCTTAGCCAAGACGAGTGAATACCTGGTTACCACCTACCACGGTGGCCAACGTGCGGCCGGTGAGTCGATAGCCTCCAAACGGAGTATTGGCGGATTTGGAATTGAATTTTCGAGGATCGACTCTCCACTCTTCGTCCGGGTCGAATATCATAACGTCGCCGGGATCACCGATGCCCAACCGGCCACCAGGCAGGCGCAAAGTACGGGCGGCACTCCAGGTCCATTTCTCCAGAGCAGTTTTTAGGTTCAAAATACCGGGTTTTACCAAATACGTCAGCGTTAACGACAAAGCGGTTTCGAGGCCGACGATTCCGAACGGCGCTTCTGGTAGGGGCAAAGCTTTCTCTGCTGCGGTGTGGGGTGCGTGATCAGTCGAGATTAAGTCGATGGTTCCATCTGCCAGGCCACCAACGATCGCTTCGACATCCACGCGGCTTCGCAATGGCGGACTCATCTTCGCTGCTGTTCCCTGGCTGACGACCTCTTCGTCGGTGAGAACAAAATGGTGCGGCAGGACTTCGCAGGTTACCGGCAACCGTTCTTTTTTAGCTGCGCGCAGCAACTCCACGCTGCCTGCAGTGCTGATGTGGGCCACGTGCAGCGGGCCGCCGGTTTCGCGTACTAGTCGAATGTCGCGGTCGATCATCTCCTCCTCTGCCACACTCGGCATTCCTGTTACACCCAAACGGGAAGATACGACGCCTTCGTGCATGCAACCGCCTGAAGTCAAATGTTTTACTTCCTCGTGGGGGAATACAGGTTTGTCGAGTTCGGCGGCTAGGCGAAGGGCTGTGCGCATGATCTGCTCGTCCTCCACGGGATCGCCGTCGTCGGAAAACGCGACGGCACCAGATGCCGCCAGGTCTTTCAGCGGTGCGATCTCCTTGCCGGCGCGACCTTTCGTGATACAGGCAATCGGATGAGTTCGCACAAGCGCTTTTTCACGGACCTTTTTCATGAAGATGCTCAAATGTTTTGGAGAATCCATGGGTGGCTCGGTGTTTGGCATCGCGAGAATTGTCGAGAAACCTCCGGCGGCCGCTGCCTTCGTTCCTGTGGTAATTGTTTCCTTGTGTTCGAAACCCGGTTCACGGAGGTGTACGTGCACGTCGATCAATCCCGGAGCTACTACCAAGCCACTGGCATCGAGCACCGAAACGCCTTCGCTGCGGATCCCGCTTTCGATTAGTGCAATCTTTCCTCCTTTTATGAGAAGATCGACAAGCTGGTCGCGGTTGCTTGCCGGATCTACTACCCGTCCGCCGCGGATGAGGAGATCGGATTTCACCAACCCGTCTCTCATTACTGAAGTCCTTCGATGTATTGCGCGACTTCCTCAAGAGTCAGCAGTTGGGTGGGCACGTTGCAACCAGCAGCTCTCAGAGCATACATCAGTTTGGTTGGCTCGGGGGCATCGAGGCCGGTACTTTTCAGCAGTTCGAGGTCAGTGAGCAACGATCGAGTTGATCCCCCGATTGCAAGCTTTCTTCGATTGAGTACGATCGTTCGCGAGGACAGCTTTGCGACAAGGTCCATATCGTGAGAGATCAAGATGATGGTGTGGCCCATTCCATTGAGTCTGGTCATGATATCCCTGATCTGTTGCGCACCGCGAGGGTCCAACCCGGCGGTCGGTTCGTCGAGTACCAAAACTTCCGGCGTTGCGGCGAGAATTCCTGCTATCGCTACTCGGCGCATTTCGCCACCGCTCAACGAGAATGGAGAACGCTTGCCAAACACTGAAAGGGGAAGGCCGACGGCGTCGAGCGCCTCCTCCACCACCTTGTCGACCTCCGCAGTGGGGAAGCCAAGGTTTCTGGGGCCGAAACCAACGTCGTCTTCGACTGTTTCGTCAAAGAGCTGGAACTCGGGAAACTGAAACGCAAAACCTACCTGCCGGCGAACCGCTGTTTTGTCCGTGGACACATCCCAGATGTCGTTTCCGTCTAGTATTACCCGACCGCTGGAGGGTTCAAGCAAAGCATTGAAGTGTTGAGCCAACGTTGTCTTGCCAGCGCCGCTCGGTCCCACAAGGCCAAGTATAGAACCTCGGGGGATCTCAACCGTTATACCAGCGATGGCCAAACGTTCCGTTGGAAGGCCTCGCTCGTAGCTGTAACAGAGCTCTTCGGTTCGCAAAACTGCTGGGGCCTGCGTAGGATTCTTCTCGGTTAGGTGCGGTACAGGTGGCTGGGTCTTGCAGATCGGCGCCAAATCAACAACTAGTTCGTCCAGATGCAGATATGGTTCGCGTGTGAAGGGCATGAGGGCCGAAAGTCGATTCCCAAGGGCGACGGTGAATGGAACGTCGAGTCCAAACTGATGCAGGAGCGGGTTGGAGAAGATCTCGGTGGGAGAACCTGCGCTGATTAATCGACCTTGATGCAGTATTAGCACGCGGTCGGCGTCGACGGCTTCGCGCGGATCTTGGGTGATCTGGATACAGGCAATGCCATATTCGTGGGTTAGTCGGGTGAGAAGAGCATTGATATCTACCTTGGATTTGGGATCCAACAGGGATGTCGGCTCATCCAATATTAGGTATCGTGGGCGTAGAGCGACCACGGCTGCGATGGCGACGCGCTGTTTCTCTCCGCCCGAAAGATTATGAGGGTGTCGGCCACGAAAGCCAGTCAGGTGAAAAAACTGCAGAACTTCTTCGATCCTTTGTCGCATCACCGGCCGAGGGAGGGAAAGGTTCTCTAGACCAAAAGCGATTTCGGTTTCAACTGACGTCGAGACAAGTTGATCGTCCGGATTTTGGAAAACCATGCCCACGCGCCTCCGAATCTCATACGTCGAGTTGGGATCGCCGACGGCCAGATCGTCAACCAGGACTCGGCCGCCTTGGGGCACGTGGATGCCATTCAAGCAGCGAGCTAGAGTGCTCTTTCCAGATCCGTTGGCACCGAGGATGGCCACCTGAGTCCTTGGCTCAATCTGGAGGTCGATGGCTGTTATGCCGACGATGTTTCCGGGATGCGAATAGGTGAGGTTTTCGGTGCGGATCATCTACTGGGTTTTCGCTTTAGGATACGTGCGGTGCGCACTTCGGTCAATCGAATGGCGATTGACTTAACCTAGGATCAGGAACGTTATTTGACGGTGATGATGGCGATTGCGAAAAACAGCTCAAAGCGGTTGTTGCCGTTTCTCGTCCTGGCATCGCTAGGATTGTGGAGTTGTGGAGATAGTGATTCCGATCCGTCGATAACTGGCCCAGAGTTCGAAATTGGGGAAGGGCGTGTTTATGCCGTCGATCAAGTATCGTTCCAAAGCATCGATGGTTTGCAGGTCAGCGCACTCTTTGGCGTCTCCGACGTCTCCGAGAGGAGACCCACTGTCATACTGATTCACGAGTTGGGAACCGGTAAAGAGGAATGGCTGCAGAACACGTCTTTGTTTCTCGATCTGCTGGAAAATGACTACAACGTATTGGCGCTGGATTTTCGTGGACACGGAGGTACGCGACTTCCGGACAGAAGGGTTCAGATCGCCCTCGAAGACCTAGAGAACAGCTATCTGGATGTCAGCGCGGCCGTTAATTGGTTGCAGTTGCGCTCCGAAGTCGACACCGGAAATATCGGGGTGATCGGGGATGGGGTTGGAGGCAATATCGCCTTCGTTATCATGGGAGCCATGCCCCAGCGCATCAAAGCGGCCGTGGCCTTATCTCCCGGAATCTGGGTTGGCCAGGAAGCCTTACCCGCCGTAATCGGTGCGGGCATCACGCCTTTCGTGCCGCACACGATACTGTACCTGGTTGGTAGCGCCGATGTGCTGCCATTAGAAAACGGATTGGAGTTGAGCTATGCTGGGTTTGCCGGCAGCTTGGCAACTGTCACGATAGATCCCAATCTCATCGTTTTCGACGGCTCCAGCGATCATGGCCTTGCTTTGTTGAACAACATTCCAGCAGCTTCCGAATTGTTGTTTTCTTGGCTCGAAAGCCACCTGCAATAATAATACCCTATCTGCACGAAACGCTTGGTCCTAGTCCAATCCTAAACGGATCTTGCAGATGCGTCGGCCCGCCTCTATCGCCATCATCATACCTGCACTGAATGAGCAAGACGCGATCGGTCGCGTGATAAAGGACATTCCTACGGCTTTGGTGCAACAGGTAATCGTAGTAGACAACGGGTCGAGCGACAACACGGCCGAAGCAGCTGCCGAAGCAGGTGCTCAGATCGTCAAAGAACCAATACGGGGTTACGGCCAAGCATGTCTGGCGGGGATGCAAGCACTGCGAGATCCAGACATTGTTGTCTTTCTCGATGGCGATCACAGCGACCACCCGGAAGAACTGCCCCTGCTGGTTTCGCCGATCATAGAAGGGCGGGCGGATATAGTGGTCGGTTCGCGTGTCCTTGGACGCCGCGAGCCTGGAGCATTAACGCTACAGGCTCGATTGGGAAATGGCCTCGCTATAGCTTTGATGCGAATCCTGTTCGGGGCACGCTTTACTGACCTCGGCCCATTTCGCGCGATTCGTTACCAGAGCTTGTCGATGCTCAACATGGCTGATCGCAACTATGGCTGGACGGTGGAGATGCAGGTGAAGGCAGTAAGTGGCGGTCTGCGGTGTATAGAGGTCCCGGTGAGCTATCGTAGGCGCATTGGAGTTTCGAAGATTTCCGGCACCGTAAAGGGGGCGGTACAAGCGGGATGCAAAATTCTGTGGACGATCTTTCGTTGCGCCATATCTTCGCAGAGTAACAGATCGACGTAAAAACTCAAAATTACCTCGAACTTGCTGGTGATCGACGGATTCGCTATCACTGTTTTTTTGCTGTGTTGGGGATTCGAGCAGGGTTAGTCCTAGTTCTACGGAGACATCGACGACATGAGCATAGCTGGTTCCGTTTGGAATTTCTACCGATGTGCAACGCCCATCCCCGCCAAATTAACGTATCCTGCTTTGTTTTGGTATTTGAACGCGGCTGGATATAGGAGTGATTATTAAGTGGGTTTGTTTACCGATTTCGGTGGCGCTAGGGAATCGATCGTTTCAGCATCTTTCGTGGAACCGACATTGTTCGCGTTGACTGGCATATTCATAGGCAACGTGGCGGTAACGGCCACTCTTCTGATTACGTTCCTGTTTGCTCGTCGTTGCACCGATACGAGGACGAGCGTGGGTATCGCTGGTGTTCTTGACTGCTTCCGAAGTGCCAGTCAACCAAGCTTACAAATCACTTCTGGACAGTGTGATGGTTATGTTCGGAAATCTGACGCTTTATTTTCCGTGAAGGATCGTCGAAAACGGGTAACTCGGATATTTCTTGATTGGTGGGTTTGCAGACGAACAGCTCGTACCGGCTAAGTACGTTGGGGGCTTTGTCTCTCACATCTTTGTCTCAGCCTACCAACTGGGCCAACGAAGATTCGGGGGCAGTGTCATCGTGGGCACCTTACTCGATGGGGCTGTTGTGGGTACGGCGATGTCGGTAGTGGCGAACTCCAACCTACTGGGGGGTACTGTTTACACTATCAGGTGGCGGAGCCGGTAGGGCAGTTGGAGCCTACGCTCACGACGACCTTGCTCGCGCGCTAGTAAATGTTGTCGAAGAACACTCGAGGCGTCTTACAGGTAGGCCCGGGAGATGGCTTCGTAAGCCGGATTGAACTCTACATCTTGGGTATTCGAGCGACTGGTACCAACGTCTACATTCAATTGCTTTCAATCAGCACGATCTCTACCACGCGCCAGTCATTGGTGACTATAGATCTCGCCGTAGAAACGATGGCGAATCAACGGGAGTAGTCGGGCGCGGAGTAGAAGATGCTATTCTCGAGCATTGCCTACATCGAGGCCGAATTTGAGAATATCCAGGCCCCGGATGCAATTGCAGAGCAACTGTGCCATGTTGGGGCAAGCCAACGTAAGCAGCGTCCAAGTATTGTCGCTACATGTAGTATCTTTACAAAGTGGTGTATCGGGAAGAGGATCGCCCGGTCGGGGCAGGTTTTTTCCTTGTGTATCTTCAGGCTCTTGACGCTCTCGAAAGTGGTTCCTAAGTTCTTATTCCCAATGCACATAGATGAATTCCACTTCGAGCTCCCGGAAGGTCTGATCGCCCAGCACCCTGCTCCGATTCGCGACCATTCGCGTCTCATGGTGTTAGACCGAGGCGAGAAGTCGGTGCGCCACCATCGATTCAACGAAATCGGTCAATTCTTAAATAGCGGTGATGCCCTGGTAGTCAATCGAACTCGCGTTTTCCCGGCCCGGTTGAGAGGGGTCACGACAGTAGAGGGCACTCAGATCGAGTTGCTCCTAATACGCGAAAAGAATGGGGGTCGCTGGTTGGCCATGGGGCGTCCTGGAAAGAGACTTCGGCTAGGCGCTAAATTGGAGTTCGGCGACGATCTGCGAGGGGAAGTGACCGACCGAAGAGCGGATGGGCGTCTGATCGTGGATTTTAACCGCGAGAAGATCGGATCTTCGATCTGTCGAGTCGGTGAAGTGCCGCTACCACCTTATATCCGTCGTCCTGTAGTTGCTGCTGATCTGGTCAGGTATCAGACCGTCTACGCTCGGGATTCTGGTGCAATCGCTGCTCCGACAGCAGGGCTGCACTTTACTACTGGACTTCTGAAGCGACTGATCGAATCTGACGTGAGTATTACCTCGATTCTACTGCACGTGGGACCGGGTACGTTCGCGCCGATCAAAGTCGAAGATCCCCGTAAACACATATTGGAACCGGAGTATTTCGAAATCGACAGGTCTACGGCCGAGGGCTTGAATGGATGTAGGCAACGAGGAGGACGGGTGGTCGCCGTCGGGACTACGGTCGTTCGAGCCTTGGAAACGCAGGTGGGCGAGAATGGTGAGATCTGCAATAGCAGCGGTTGGACCGACAAGCTGATCTATCCTCCTTATAGGTTTCGGGCCGTGGATTCCTTGGTCACCAATTTCCACCTGCCGAGATCTTCTCTGCTGATGATGGTTGCGGCGTTTGCCGGGGCCGGATTTGTCCGCGAGGCGTATCGGATAGCCGTCGAGGAGGAATACAGGTTTTACAGCTATGGTGACGCCATGCTGATCCTATGAAGGTGCCCGATGGGCGGGTAACCGCAATCATCGCAGCCGGCGGCCAAGGTACCAGAATGGGCGCCGATATGCCAAAACAGTTCGCTCCCCTCGTTGGGAAGCCGATGCTTTGGCACACTCTCATCCCATTCTCAGGTTCTGAGCTAATTGATCGAATTGTACTTGTTGTCCCCGAACGATATATCGACTTATGTCGCGAGCGATTCTACACAGAGTTTTCGAAGTTGGACACGGTGGTTGCCGCCGGTTTAGAGCGCCACCATTCTGTCTTGGCCGGGTTCCGCGCCACCAGTGCCGAAGACAGGTATCTACTTATCCACGACGGCGCCCGACCGCTTGTTTCGCGTGCCCTAATTGAAAAGGTGGTTTCCGAAACAGTTAGCAGCGGAGCGGCAATTGCAGCGACGCGCACAAAAGAGACTATCAAGGTTGAAGAGAATGGCAGTATCACCACAACTCCAGATAGGAATCGCCTTTGGTGTGCCCAGACGCCGCAGGGTTTTCGGCGTGACATCTTACACCGGGCGATCGAAGCTGGACAGCAAGTGACCTTGCCCACCGACGAGTCTACGTTGGTGGAACGATTGGGGATTGCCGTGCGGCTGGTGGAGGGAGAGGAAACCAATATCAAGATTACAACGACGACTGATATGCAGTGGGCTGAGTGGACACTTCAAAGAATGGGAGAAATGTCGTTGCAAGAGAAAAGGTTAAGAGTGGGAACTGGATACGACGTCCACCGCTTCGAGGAGGGCAGACATCTGGTACTGGGTGGGGTAAGTATTCCTTGGCATCAAGGTCTCGCGGGGCATTCCGATGCAGATGTATTGATACATGCCATCATAGATGCTTTGCTGGGAGCCGCCCGATTGGGCGATATCGGCCGCCTGTTTCCGGACACCGACCCCGAATTTGCGGGTATTTCCAGTATAATTCTGCTCCGACGAGTGAAGGGCCGCCTCGACGACAGGGGCTTGCGGATTGCCAACATCGATGCGGTGATAATCGCCGAACAGCCAAAGCTCGCACCCTATATCCTACAAATGGAGGAGGCCCTCACAACGGCGCTTACACTGTCTGCCGATCACGTATCGGTCAAGGCGACCACTAGTGAGCAACTGGGCTTTGTTGGTAGAGGTGAAGGTATTGTTGCACAGGCAGTTGCGATAGTAACCTGATCAAATGGAAAAGTTCGTTGATGGACTCGTACACTCGCTGGCCGACCTCGACCCGGTGTGGGTGTATGCAGTTCTAGTCGTAAGTGCGTTCCTCGAAAACGCGGTGCCGCCGGTGCCGGGTGATACGGTGGTGGTCTTCAGTGCCTACCTGGTAAGTCGTGGGAGCCTGCAATTCTGGCCAGTATATGTGACCAACTGTTTCGGCGGTATCAGCGGATTCATGTTCATGTATTACTTGGGCTTGACCAAGGGTCGGAAATTTCTACAAGGGCACTTTTGTCGATACTTCAAGGAAGAAAACGTTAATAAAGCGCAAAATTGGCTAGCTCGTTACGGCATATGGTTGGTTCTGGCAAACCGGTTTCTCAGCGGTATTCGTTCAGTGATTGCTCTTTCGGCCGGATTGGCCAAGATGCCGGGATTGCGAGTCCTTTTGTTTGGATCAATCAGCGTCTGCCTTTGGAATGCGCTGTTGCTATGGGCGGGCATCCTGGTTGGCAAGAACTGGCGCCTTATAATCGACTACGTTGAGAGTTACAACTGGGGGTTATTGGGGATCGGGGGGGGTCTGGCCCTTGTCTACGGGATTCGAACATGGTTGCACAGGCGCCGTACGAGTCATCTTGACAACCTCTGACGCAGGGCTTAGTTTGGACTTTTCTCCTGAACGAAGGTTCATGTTTATGGCGACACTCGAAAAGACGTTTACTCCCAAGGCGAAGGAAATAACGCGCAATTGGTTTGTGGTCGATGCTACCGATAAGGTTCTCGGTCGCATCGCTACGGAAATCGCGCGCATTCTGCGTGGTAAGCACAAACCGGAATATGTTCCGTTTATCGATACCGGCGATCACGTGGTGGTAGTCAACGCCGAAAAGGTGATGGTTACGGGAAAGAAGAGCGAACAGAAGAAGTACTACCGGCACACTGGTTACCCTGGTGGAATAAGGGACGATAAATATCGCGAGCTTCTCGAGAAGCACCCGGAGAGAATTATCCAAAAAGCGGTTCGCGGGATGCTACCGCACAATACGCTTGGTCGTCAGATGTTCAAGAAGCTTCGGGTGTACTCAGGTCCGGAGCACAGACATCAGGCGCAGCAACCCACAATACTGGAAATCAGCTAATGCCCGAAGAGCAGTTTCATTCCACCGGTCGTCGCAAGACGGCGGTTGCCAGAGTTAGGATGCAACCCGGAACGGGAACCATCAACATCAACGGGCGCCTATTAGATGAGTACCTTCGGCGTGATGCGCTGCAGATGATTATGACCCAGCCTCTGGAGTTGACCGAGACCCGCGATCGGTTTGACATCCAAATCTCGACGAGCGGCGGCGGCCTAAAGGGACAAGCAGGTGCGGCCTGTTTGGGTATAGCGCGAGCGTTGGTCAGATATGACCCAAGCTTGCGAGCGACCTTGAAGAAATCAGGTTTCCTGACCCGAGATTCGCGGGAAAAAGAGCGCAAGAAATACGGATTGGCCGGAGCGCGCAAACGCTTCCAGTTTTCCAAGCGCTGACGCAAAAATACACACGTCTCTCGATGGAAGTGGTGGTGTTCCCTTGGGATCCCGAATCCAGACGACGGGGACGGAGGAAATAACACAGCAGTTGACGGTTCCTACCTGTTTCGGCGTCGCTCCGGCTACGTCCCCATCAATACTATGCGACGCTCAGTCGCGTTAGTCGTCGTCGGGAATTTCGTCGACAGCCAATCTCAAATGAGGATATAGATGGCCGAATTCAACATCCGTGAGCTTCTCGAAGCAGGAACACATTTTGGACATCAGACGCGTAGATGGAATCCGAAGATGGATCAATATATTTTCACCGATCGGAACGGGATTCACATCATCGATTTGCAGAAAACCCTCAACAAGCTGCAGGAAGCCTATAAGTTCGTAATGGAGACGGTTCGGGCCGGCAAACCTGTTCTATTTGTCGGTACGAAGAAACAAGCCGTAGATATTGTGCGCCAAGAAGCGGAACGGTGTGGCATGTTTTACGTGACTGAGCGCTGGTTGGGCGGGATGCTAACCAACTGGCAAACGATTCGACAGAGCATACGGCACTTGGACTACCTGGATCGCATTTCGAGCGACGGCACTTACGACAAATTGAAGAAGAAGGAGGTGCTGCTGCTGGAGAAGGAGCGCGGGCGGTTGTCAAAAACATTAGCCGGGATTCGACAACTTACCGGTCTTCCGGGACTGGTCTTCATTGTTGATGTAAAGAAGGAACATATAGCCGTTAAGGAGGCTCAAAAACTCGGTGTCCCGTCAGTGGCTATTGTCGATACGAATTGTGACCCTGACTCCGTTACCTGCCCGATACCCGGCAACGATGATGCTCTGCGATCCATTAGCGTCATCACTAGGATTATCGCTGACGCCGCAATTGAGGGACGTGCCGCGCGAGAGGCAGCAGCAAAAGAGGGAGCTAGGGAAGAAGGTGCGGCAGGCGGCGAGTCCGAACCGGAGGTGACCACCTCCGAAACAGTGGCGACATAGCAAAAACTGCAGGAAGACTGGCTGGGAGACATGGCTGATATAACGGCAAAACTGGTTAAGGAACTCCGTGAACGAACCGGCTTGGGGATGATGGACTGCAAGAAGGCTCTGCAGGAAGCTGAAGGAGATGCGGAAAAAGCGGTTGAGTATCTACGCAAGAAGGGTATGGCGGCGGTAGAGAAAAGAGCCGGACGGGAGGCTAGCGAAGGGCTAGTGGCTTCGTACATCCACCCTGGAAGCAGGCTCGGTGTCTTGGTTGAGGTGAACTGCGAAACAGATTTTGTAGCGCGGACGGACGATTTCCAGCAGCTTTCCAAAGACCTTGCCATGCATATCGCGGCGTCGCGTCCAGTTGCCGTCGATCGCGATGAACTCGATGCAAATCTGATAGAGAAGGAACGAAGCATCTACCAGGAACAGGCAAAGAACGAAGGCAAACCAGAACATATAGCAGAGAAGATCGTAGACGGCCGTTTAGAAAAGTACTACCAAGAAGTCTGTTTACTGGAACAGGCCTTTGTGAAGAATCAGGACCAGACTATTTCCGACTTGGTCACTGAGATGACGGCAAAGATCGGCGAGAAGATATCCATCAGGCGTTTTGCATGTTACAGACTAGGTGAAGAATAATTACTGGACGGCGATGGCTCGGAAATGATAGACGATATCATTGCAGAGACGCGCCAGCATATGGAAAATGCGCTGGATGCGTTGCGACGTGGTCTGACCGCGATTAGAACAGGAAGAGCGTCAGTCAATCTGCTGGATGCTATCCGTATCGATTATTACGGTACGCAGACGCCGCTCAATCAGGTCTCGAATCTCAGTGTTCCAGAACCGCGCCTCATCCTCATCAAGCCATGGGAACAAAATCTAATACCCGATATCGAGAAGGCCATAAGGGCCGAAGTTGCATTGGGATTGAATCCTGGAAACGACGGCACCGTGATCAGGATTCCGATTCCGGAGTTGACCGGAGAACGTCGCATCGAAATAACCAAAATCGCCCGGCAACGTGCGGAAGAGGGGAGAGTTGCTGTCCGTCAAGGCCGTCGCGAAGGACTTGATTTGTTGGATACAGCCATGAAAGACGGAGAAATATCCGAAGACGAGGCTCATCATGCCCGCGACTCGGTGCAGAAACTCACTGATGAATTCATCAATCAGGTCGACGAGATCATGACGGTCAAGGAAAAGGAGATAATAGAGGTTTAGCCTCTTTGCCTAGCGCGGATACGCGGACCTCGACTTAGATTGAGTTGTCCGTTTTTTTATGCCCGCGGCCGCCCCGGTTTTCTACTGGGGGCGTTGAGTTGGTTGATTTTTTCCAGCAGTTGATCTTCCAATTCGTTGCGCGTGGATGGAGGAGGGGGTGGGGCTTTGGGTTGACTTGTCTCCCGAGGAGAAGGGTGGATGGCGAGGTCGCGCGCCGAAGACTCTTGGATTTCGAGCTTATATCGTTGCAGGATAGCGAGATCCTCGTAATTGAGCAGGTGGGCTTGACGGTCGATCAGAGCGGTTTGAAGTTTGTCCAATGAGCGATCGGCTTCTTCGCGGAGGCCAACTTCGTATTGATCCAACAGGGCCATCCGTTCGAATATATAATCTCCCAACAACTTCGACTGTCCGGCGGCGAGGCGTAAATCGCGTCTGCGTTTCTTTTTCCTGTTGAAATGCAAGACAACCAGGACGCCGCAGACCGCTGCGGCCGCCGGCGGCAAGCCAAGGATCAAAAAATCGGACGAGAGCATGGTGGTCGGCAACGAATCAAGTACACTTGCGGGGGGAATTTGTATTAAATTAATTTATTGGTAAAATGCTGGAGTGGCAAGCAATTATAGCGGTCTGCAGTTCGCTCGTTCCCAGAAAAGAAATGGCAGAAGAAAAGTCCAGCGTCGGTGACGTCGCTAAGTTGGAAGCCGAGATCTCGCGGTTAAGAGAAGAAAACGCGAAGCTCAAAACTAGCAGTCGTCGCTGGATGAGAATCGCAGGTACAGCAGACCTAACCGGTTTGCCAAATCGGGTGTATTTTTCCACCGCTTTGCTGCCACAGCTCGTCAGTGCCGCCAATGTGGAGGGGCATTCACTGGCGTGTATCATGCTGGCTCCCGACGGGTTGGGGGAGATCAATCAAAAATTTGGACGCAAGGGTGGTGACCAGATCATAAAAGCCGTAGCGGAGTTCATGAAGCAGAACCTTGATAAAGGCGAGCGGTTGGTACACAGCGATGGTTCGAACTTCATCATCGTAATGCCAAAATCCGATCGGGATCGAGCGAAACGAAGAAGCTTGACGCTGCGAGCAAAGATCGTGTCACAACGTTTTGAGATCGATGGGAAGCCGATGTCTCTTACGCTCAGTATGGGCATTGTTTCCCGTGTCGCCAACTTAGAAGGCGTTGAGATAAGCGTCAAGGAAGTAATCGAGGTGTTCTTACGCAAGCTGTCAACGGCCCTCGATGATGCCAAGCAGCAGGGGGGCGACCGGTCTATAGAGGACACGGATTCTCATTTCTGATCAATATCAGGGCGCCATAAATCTGGTAGAACAGCCTTACTTAGTTGTCGGACGAATTCACTGAAAGATGTTCTGGTACGTTCTGCTGTCGCTCCGCCCACGACAGTGGGTGAAAAATCTCTTTGTTCTTCCCGCCCTAATCTTTTCGAAGCACACCTTTGATTGGATCTACGCTGGTATCGCGCTCGCGGCGGTCGGCAGCTTTGTCTGTGTTAGTAGTTCCATATATCTATTGAATGACGTTCTGGACCGCGAACGAGACAGGCGGCACCCGACGAAAGTATTGCGTCCAATCGCCGCCGGTAAACTGAAGGTTCCCGCAGCAGCTTTTTTTGCGGTCCTTTTAGCGTTGGTGGGAATCAGTTGGGGATGGTATCTCAATCCACAGTTTGGTGTGCTGGTGCTGCTCTACGTTTCAATTAACGTGCTGTACTCTTGGAAACTTAAACACGTCGTACTATTGGATGTTTTACTTGTTGCGTCGGGTTTTCTGTTGCGAGCACTTGGCGGGGGCGTTGTCATCGGTGTGTTCATTTCGACTTGGTTCATTCTCTGTTCGTTCACGCTTGCTTTGTTTCTTGCCGTCACGAAGCGTAGACAGGAATTGGTGGCTTTTGCCTCCGACGCAGCCGCGTCGCGAGCTATACTGGCGGAGTACAGCGTTCCTTTTCTCGACCAGATCATCTCCGTGCTGACCTCCGCTACGCTGGTCTGTTACGCTTTGTACGCCATGGGGGTAGGTGAAGCCGCAGAGAGCAGACAGATGCAATGGACGATCCCTTTCGTGTTCTATGGTATCATTCGTTACCTGTATCTCGTGTATTTAGAGGGTAAAGGGGACAACCCAACTGCGGTAATCTGGAGCGACCGGCCGCTACAGGTGACTTTAGTTTGCTGGCTCTTGGTCAGTTTGATAGGGTTGTACGGGTTACCATGAGAGGAAGGCCTCCGATTCAGGTTGGGGTCGCCTGGGTGCCGACAAGGGGTACACCGGTAGCTCTCGCGGTAGCAATTGTTATTGACTTCAGGTCTTCCGGCTCTAGGCTGTGGATGTTGGTCTTTCCAGAACTGCGAGCCATCATCGAAGCTTCGTCTGCGCAAGCCTGAAGGAATTTGGCGCTACGGCTGGAGTACTCTCCAGTAGATGCAGCTTGCGAGAACTGGAAGCCGTTTTCTGTAGCGGCCTCGCCCATCATAGCAAATGCGACCGCGGCGCCAAAAACCACCGCTTCTGCGCCCAAGGCCAATACTTTGGCCGCATCCGTGCCCGACCTAATACCTCCGAAATAGATAATGTCGATCAAGCCCTCTTTGTTGCAAGCACGTAAATGCGCTATCGTCTTGCGTAGCGTCGTCAGATCGAGCTGCGCGCAGAGCTCTGGCCATGGGCTATCTATTAGCGCCGAAGTGGCGTCAACCAACAGGAAGTCACACTCCTTCTCCAGGGCTATTTCGAAAGCCGAATCGAGTTCTCGCGTGTCGATCCGCATACCCAGAAGTTGTTCGTCGCTACATCGATCGAGCCCTAGCGCGAACGATGTCTGATCGCCAACAATGCCTGCGGCTTGCCAACTCGGTGATGCGTCACTTGGCGACATGAGCTGCAGCCACGGTATGTTAGCGCCGGGTGATTTGGTGCCGAGATAGGCGATGCCGTTTGTTCGAAGCGCAGCCACGAGCCCGCTCCGTACCTCTTCGGGTACATTGTCGAAACCGGCGACTATGAACGGGTTTGCAAGTTCGAGGCGCGATCCTATCGTTGTGAGCATGCGGCATTCTTCCCTGTACGGATCGATCACAAGACGCGACAGGTTGGCGGGAAGAATGTGAATGTCGTCCAAGGTCGGAGGGCGTTCTGCTGGAAATGGATCTTCTTCGTTACCGAGTCGTCGTTGCAAAATAGATTCTCGGGTTGGCGACGGGGCTCGATCAGTCCGGGTCATGAGAAAGATGTCCTCGCGATTGCGCACAGAATAATCGTTGCTTCCGTTTTCCACATCACAGCGGTAACATCGTGCGGCCTCTTCCTTTGCTTGGTCCGGGGTGTAGGTGGATTCGATCTCCGGAAAATCTACCGGTGATTTGCCAAGGCCGTGGAACGGCTGGTTCACCCGAGCCAGTAATTCCCAGCGCGGATCCTGGGAAACAGGTACTCTTCGCGTTCGGTATGGAGTGGCGTACGGGACCGGATCAACCCGTCCTTCGAGGTGGGCTTTGACGTAATACGCCGTCCGGTGGCCCAGATACATCGCGTTCACCAGAGTCGATGGTCCGAAGGCGCCATCCCCGGTAGCAAACACCTTGCCTACAGCGGTGGAAGTGGTGATCGCATCAGTAGCAATGTGGCCGTTGGCCATCAGACCGAGGTTCTCCAGCTCGGCGCATTTGGTATGTTGGCCAACGGCGGCTATAACAAGGCCGCACCCAATATCGTGTTCCGAACCGGCTATGGTCAGCGGGCGGCGGCGGCCATCTGGATCAGGTGTACCCAGTTCCGTCCGCAAGCATTGGATCTCGATGCCATCTGTGCCTGGAACGAATGCAACAGGCTGAGTATTGTATACGAATTCCACCGACTCTTTGACGGCTCCTTCTAATTCGTCCTTGCGAGCCGGGATTTCCTTCGGGCCTCGCCGGTAAACCACCTTGACATCCTTGCAACCAGGGAGCCTCTTAGCGACGCGGCATGCGTCCATCGCCACGTCGCCACCACCCAAAACCACCACGCTGGCCGGAATCTCGGGACGTTCACCTTCATTTACTCGGCGCAGAAAGCTTACGCCATCGACCACCCGTGGATCGGATTCGCCGGGTATATTCAGCTTTTTCCCCCACCAAGCCCCAATAGCCAGAATTACGGCTTCGTGCCGCCCTTGCAATTCATCGAGGGTGATATCCTTCCCTAATTGGTGATTCAGGTGCACGCGGATGCCGGGACAGTGTTTCAAAATACGGTCGATGTCTTCTTGGATGATTGCCTGTGGCAATCGGAACGAGGGTATCCCCCAGATCATCATGCCCCCAAGGCGGTCGGACATTTCGTAGATGTGGACGGGATAGCCAGCCTCCGACAGATCATGTGCAGCCGTGAGTCCTGCAGGTCCTCCACCGACAATGGCAATAGATTTGTCCTTTGAAACCGGTACCGGAGGCAGGTAGAATTCCGGACCCAAACGGTCCATTACAAATCTCTTCAGGTTCCGAATGGCGATTGGACCGTCGCTATCGGCGCGACGACAAGCCGGCTCACAAGGGGCATCGCAAACACGTCCGCAGATAGAACTGAACGGATTGGTGGAGCTGATCGCCTCTAACGCTCCTTGCAGATCTCCCTCCCAGATGTGGCCGATATATGAAGGTGCATCTGTGCCTATAGGACAGGCGACCTGACAGGGGGCGGGCACGAAATGAAGGTCACGGGTGTCGTCGGCGAGTTCTAGCGGTACGGGCGCGTCGAACATTCGATCACCAGGCATCAGAATCTCTGAGACAGCAGCGGTTTTGCTTTGGAAAATGGTGCCGGTTGTCGGCGGCATTCGGGAGCGAACGGCAGCCGAGTGATTGCCGCTGCTTCCGGCGTGAGAGCTACGAGGTCGTCGCGGGAAAGCTGCCGAAAGTCGTCATGTCCTAAGCGTTGAACGATGGTCGCCAACTGCCATCGCACGTGCTCGAGAAAATGGTGTATGTTGCGGGCTTCGACCGGAACGTTGTAGCGACTCTCGTGTGCTGAATCCTGGGTGGCGATTCCAACGACACAAGTGCCCACGTGACACTGCATGCATGATATGCAACCGCCGGCAATGATGAGCGCAGTGCCCATGGCGGTAGCCGATGCTCCCAACGCCAACGCTTTAGCAACGTCCACGCCGTCCTTGATGCCACCCATGAGAACGATTGGGAGAGCTCCAGTGGAACCGATCTCTTCTAAAGCGTCCATCGCTTCTTGAATCGCTCCTATGGTGGGGATGCCGACGTACTCCAAAACCTCTGAACTAGAGGCCCCGGTCGACCCCTGAGAACCATCCAGTTCGACAAAATCGGCGGTGGATTTCAACGCAATCTTGATGTCGTCGCGTACTCTCCCCGCTCCCAACTTCAAACTAACCGGTAGCTTGTAATCCGTAGCTTCGCGCAATTCCTGAATCTTAATGACGAGGTCGTCAGCGCCCAGAATGTCTGGATGGCGCGAGGGTGACTTCAGGTCGATACCTTCTGGGATTCCACGAATAGCGGCTAGCTCTTTGGTAACTTTCTTGGCCATGAGTTGTCCACCGAAACCCGGCTTTGCCCCCTGAGAAATGTAGATTTCTAAGGCATCTGCCCGCAGCATGTCGTGAATGTTCCAACCCAACCTGCCTCCAAGACATTGCATGATCACCTGATCGGCCTCCTGTCGCTGCTCGTCGGTCAGGCCGCCTTCGCCCGTATTTTCAGAGATCCCTGACAGACGTGAAGCTATTGATAGCGCAATTTTGGTTGACTTGCTGAGCGCACCATAACTCATAGCAGCTACCATCACCGGCATACTCAAGCGCAGGGGCTTCGCGCCGCTTTTGCCGCCGATTTCGAGATCGAGTCGTATCTTGTCCAAAATATTCTTGTCGTCGATCGGCTCGGAAAGATCCGACCTAAATCCGATATCCGAGAAATGAGGTAATCGGCGTGACGCGCCGTAACCCCGAATGCGGTATCTTCCGGTGGCCGATTTGACGAAGATGTCTTCCTGAACCTTGCGATTCCAATACGGAGCGTTGCCCGAAAAACTAAAGAAAGGCAGTGGGCGGATTCTCTCTTCCTCGTCCTTGTACCGCAACTTCTGACCTGCGTTCACCACTTTCCTGAAGTTACCCGGATGCTTAAGCCGGTGTTCGTCCAGAAACCTGGCGATAGAAGTCTGTTCATCTGCAACAATTTCCTGTTCATGCGCATCGGATCCCAGCGATTGGATCTTACCCCCGACGAATATCTCACCGCCAATCATGTCCTCACCGACTTTCTCGCCCGAATCGCCGAGAATTATGATGCGTCCTCCATACATCATATATCCAGCCATGAAGCTGGCATTGCCAGCGCAGCAAAGCGTGCCGGCCTTCATCACTTGGCCTGCGCGTGATCCCAGGTTGTTCCTGACAATGACCTGGGCACCGCGGATGGCGACTCCGGCGATTGTGCTGGCGTTTCCGCCAACGACCACCGTACCGTTGTACATGTTGTCAGCTAAGCCCCATCCGGCGTTGCCATCGATTTCAAAACGAGCGCCGTCCGACAGTCCCGCACAGAAATATCCGGCCGAGCCGCGAATCCGTACGGTTACATTTGAGATCAAGCCGACGCCAATGTGATGACGTGCGTCCGGATTGAGGACTTCGAACTCTCGGGTCTCGGAGGCTAACTGTCGTATTTGACGATTGGCTTCCGTGACCGAAAGTCGAGACAAATCTATTTGGACCATGTGAAGAAAGTGCCGGGGAGGGGTTCTCTGGTTTCTATCGTTTGGCCGGGGAAAAGCCGGTTCAGCGAAACCTCTTCCGAGGCGATGGCGACCAATTCATTGGTCTCCAGCATTACCATAGGCTTGGCAGCGAGCTTGTCCTTGGCGTAACCGAGTTCGTCTTGAGTGGAAACTAGAAATGAGAAGGTGCCATCGAGTTCTTCGATGCTCGCTTCTAACACCTGGCGTAGCGAAGTTCCCCGATTGAGCCGTTCAGCCAAGAAAACAGCGATCAACTCGCTGTCGTTGTCGGTGTGGAATTCGTACCCCTTAGATTCGAGAGCTCGGCGCATCTTCCAGTAGTTGGTGATCTGCCCGTTGTGAACGATGGCGATGTCGGTGAATCCTGTTGCCCAAAACGGATGCGCAGCCTCCGGTTCGACGTCCGATTCGGTGGCCAGACGGACATGGCCGATTCCGTGCGTACCGTACGACTCTCGGACTTGATACAGCCGATCGACTTCGTGGGCGTCACCTACATCCTTGATAATCTCTAACGAGGTGCCAATGGATACCACCTTGGCGACATCCTCGAGAGCATACGCCATCGCCTGAACGTTACCTGTGTACACAACCCGCACGCGATAGCTGCGAGCCATCGTCTCCTCGTCTACCACCTTTGCGCCATGTTTCTCCAGAGCTTGCTTGATGAGTTGGGTCGAGTCATCCGCAGTAGTGGGCCCAGCCACGAGAAAACGCAAGACCAGTTCGTCGCGATTGGCCTGACCGTAGACGGCGAAGCCGGTGGAATCTTGGCCTCGGTGTTGGCACCCATACAGCATTTGTACAAGTGCTCCGCCGACGTCACGCTGCGTATGTTTTTTAAAAAAGATGCCAGCTATACCACACATAGTGATCACGGATTCTCATATAAGGGGCTTTGCCAAAGGTGACGTTAGCCCTAACGTAAACATGAATCGGGAAGCGGCAAGTTGACTATCAATAGACTTCCAAAACGGAGTAGTCACATTCAAAAAAAACCTCCAGATCGGTGGTGACCTGGAGATTAGGCTGGATGGTGGAGCAGAGCGGGTTCGAACCGCCGACCTCAGGCTTGCAAAGCCCGCGCTCTCCCAGCTGAGCTACTGCCCCGAATCAGCTTCTTGCGTTTCTTCAGCGTTGCCGTTCTTCTCGAGACTCAGAAGAATCGTCGAAGCGATGAAAAGGGAGAAAAAAGTGAACCCGAATATGTCGGCACGAATGTTGTCATAGAACTCACCTACGGCAGTAATTGTGTAACCGCCAAGGCAAATCAAGTACAGGACAATGCTGCATAACTGTATTTTCTCGAGGAAGAATCGACTTTTCGCCCAGGGCATACGCTCCTCGTATTTCCAACTAATTCAGCAGCTAACATAGCCATTGCACAGAACTTCGTCAATCTACCAAAGGTTCGTGTCCGCCCATGACGAAGAGAGATTTCGAAGTGCTCACAATTACCTGAAAATACTTCAATTAATAAGTTCGAGCTCTCGCTCGGATTTTAGCGAATAGTCGGCCACGGGGGCGTTATGAAATTTTTCGAGCAACTGGCGGATGCAATCACGAAACGACCTTTTGCAAGCCAATTGTGTGTTCAAGGGTGCGGCACCTTGTTCGGGGATACAGAATTGGGGGCCCTTACCGTGGGAGGCACTGATCGTGACCCGGTTTGTGAGGGGCATTTTGAGCTCAGGTATCTACTCTTCTCCGCGAATGAGGGTTATGAAAGAAAACGACCCCGGTTCCCTGGGTATGCCGGTTATAGCAGCAAACATGCGATTGCCGGCTACTCGGTCTATATGGCTACGTTCTCCCGTTATTGGTCTCCGCATGCCTAGCGAATGAGTCGAAAATGAGAACCGAAGGATCCACTTCCGAGTCGAAACAGTCCATGTTAGCCCAATACTTTACGCCGCCCGATATCGCGGAATTCGTTTGGGATTTGGTGACTGCCTATGCCGACCTAGGGATCAAGAGCCGAGTCTTGGATCCGGCGGCAGGAGACGGCGCATTCCTGAAAGCAGCACTGGCATCCCAGTTAGTCGACCCCTCTTGCCTGCACGGCGTAGAAGTAGATTCGGACCTGACCGCGCGAATGTCTTGCGCGCTAGCTGAAGTCCACGTGCACTTGGGCAACGGTCTAGTTTACGAAGGAGACCCATCATGGTTGAATTCGTTCGACGTCGTCATTGGAAATCCACCGTATGGGCGTCTGCAGTTAGCGTGGGAAAGCCACGCTGCCTTGGGCAAGAACTTGCAAAACACAAGTGGTTTCGCCGCAGCTGAACTCGTGGGAGGCAAAGCTTCTAAGGTGCCAGTCGAGCTCCTCTTTTTGGAACGGGCAATTCAGTTAGCGAAATCAGATGGCGTCGTTGCTTTGATTTTGCCTCAAGGATTCTTTACAAACCAACGCTTGCAAAGGATGCGTGATTGGACGTTAGACCATACCCAAATGTTAGCGGTGTTCGATCTGCCTGACGAAGTATTTCGCAGATCCGGTTTAAACGCCCGGACGGGCTTATTGATTCTTCGCAAGGCCAATAAGTCTCCCTCCCCCCCTGCTCCTCTGTTGTTTTCTGCTACGCCGGGACAAAAACTAGGGCAGTACCTGAATGATGGTCGGCAAGCGGTCCGCTTTCATGTTGGCGGTAGTAATCCCATCGGTATTCGCGATGCTTGCCTGGTCGCTTCCGAAAAGATGTGCCACCGTAGGTGGGATGCAGGATATTGGAGCGCTCGGAAGGCGATTATGGAGTCGAATTGGCCAGTGACATCTCTCGGGGATTTCATTGCTCATCTGACCTACGGACCGATAATCACAGGGAAAAAACCGGAACATAGCCCAGGTGGGGTGCCAGTTATCTACCAGCGGAATATACAGCACACCGGTGTGCACTTGGAGAATCCGCTGTGCGTGCCTCCAGAATCCGAATTCGATCCACCTAGAAGCAGGGTACACCGGGGTGATCTGCTATTGCCCAGATCCGGCGCCGGTACCCTGGGTCAGAATCGTATGGCCACTTATAGCGATAGGGGGCATGCCAACGTCGGTTGTTTCGTAGATCTCATTCGTCTTGAAGGCATCAATCCGTTTTACGTGTGGTTTTTTCTGAAAACCTCAGTCGGACGAAACCAGATTGCATCTGTTATCAATGGCGTCGGTATGCCAAATATCAATTTCACTGAAATTCGAGCTCTAGAGATCCCTGTGGTGCCGGAAGAATTCCAATGTCAGGTGGAGGCTGATTATCTCGAGAAGGTATTGCCTCTTCACAAAAGGTCGAACGGCGAACCGGAGGTTGAGATAGAGTGCGATCGGAGGCTCCGCCTCATAGTTGACAAGGTGGGTGCTTGGATAACTTGAACGCCGTTTGCTCACGATTCTACTCGCGTTAGTTTTGAAACTCGCTTCAGAAAAATTCCTTCAATCCCATCGCATTTGACTGAAAATAGACTAATACACGAGGCAAGCCCGTACCTGCTTCAGCATGCTCACAATCCTGTGGATTGGTATCCGTGGGGTCAGGAGGCCTTTGAACTATCGCGTGCCAAGGACCGGCCCATCCTGTTGTCCATCGGGTATTCGGCTTGTCATTGGTGCCACGTAATGGAACACGAGTCGTTCGAGAACTAATTTATCGCGGGTTTGATGAATCGCCATTTCGTGTCCATAAAAGTCGACCGTGAGGAACGTCCAGAGATAGACGAGATATACATGACTGCCTTGCAGCTGATTACCGGGTCGGGGGGATGGCCAATGACCATGTTCCTGTTGCCAGATTTGAGACCATTCTACGGAGGCACGTACTATCCGCCCGAAGATCGTTATGGCCGGCCTGGGTTCCCGCGAGTCCTCGAACGAATTGCTGAGATGTGCGCCAATGATCGGCAGAAAGTAGAGGAAAATGCTACGCAAATCTGCTCATCTTTGAATCCCTCCGATGAACTCTTGAAAGGACCTCATCAGTTTGGAGGGGAGATTCTCGAAAACGCCTTTCGCCAATATTCAAGCTGTGTTTGATCCGACCCACGGCGGATTTGGGATTGCCCCCAAGTTTCCATCTAGCATGGCCCTATCACTTTTGCTTCGATACCATTGCACTAGGGTGTGCAATGACGGTTTAGACATGGTCGAGACGACACTGAAGAAGATGGCTCGTGGCGGTGTTTACGACCAACTTGGCGGTGGTTTTCATCGCTACAGCGTGGACGAGCGGTGGTTGGTGCCGCATTTCGAGAAGATGTTGTACGACAACGCCTTACTGGTTTGGGCGTATTGCGAAGCATTTCAGGTGACAGGCAGCGATTTTTACATTCGGTTGGTGGTTGAGGTGCTCGACTACGTGGTCCGGGAAATGGCGCAGCCTTAGGGGGGCTTCTACGCCACCCAGGATGCCGATAGCGAAGGCGTTGAAGGAAAGTTTTCGTCTGGGATCCACTCGAAGTTCGAAAAGCAGTGGGGGAACGGGACGCTCCGGTGGTCATGAGATACTTCGATGTGACCGAAGAGGGGAATGTCGAAGATGGGAAGAGCCATCCTGCATGTTGTGAACGAGGCGGAAAAGCTGGCACACTTTCTCAAAATGGAACCAGGTGATTTACGCAATATCATCCGCTCGGCGCCTACTTCCCTTTTCGCACGTCGCGCTAGTAGGACAGTGCCTTTTCTGGACGAAAAGGTCATAACCTCCTGGAACGGATTGATGATCAGCGCGATGGCAAAAGGATTCCAGATATCGGGTCGGGGAGAATTTCTGATCGCGGCCCAACAGGCGGCTGAGTTCATCTTGAGCGAGATGATGTCAGGAGACCGACTGTTCCACGTTTACAAGGATGGGCGTGCACGGCTTATAGGTTTGCAGGACGATTACAGCTCTTTTGTGGTTGGTTTGCTCGACTTGTTCGAGGCTGATTTCAACAACCGCTGGCTCGAATCATCAGCGCGTATCAGTCAAACAATGGTCGAGCGTTTCTGGGATGAACAGAATGGCGGATTCTTTTACACGGAAGCCGGAGAGTCGGATCTCATCGTGCGCACCAAAAGCATTTTCGACAATGCAGTTCC
>CAYNZV010000053.1:0-8985 GCA_964401715.1 uncultured Gemmatimonadaceae bacterium
TCTGCTGCGATGGTGGTGATGACGGGCAGCGATGTTTCCAATGCTAATCTCGCTTTTATTGTGCGCAGGGTGTCTCCTACGGTGCTTCTGGTCTCAACAGCCACAGATCCTGCGTCGGTGGACATCCTTGAATTCGCCGGTATAAACAAGGTGTTTCAACTTAAAAGCATGATGGGCGTGAAACTGGCGCGGCACGCGAGGATGGGCACGGATCCGGCGCGAATCATCGGCGAATTCGACCGACTAGTCATCGCCGAAGCCAACATCATGACATCGTCGTTGGTAGATAAGTCATTTGAAGAGATAGGGAACCGCCGGAATATTGGTTTGAGTATTGCGGGCATTTGGAATCGCGGTCGGTTTGAAGCTGGTTCGCCGAACACTAGGCTGGACGAGGAGGCCACATTGGTGCTCGCCGGGAGTCGGGAACAGATCGATGGTTTCAATAAACGATACCAAACTCATCAAAGATCGGAAGCTCCGGTCGTCGTAATTGGTGGAGGCCGGGTGGGACGTTCTACCGCCAAGGCACTGGAGGAAATAGGAGTGCCGTCGGGGATTGTCGAGAAAGAGAGCACAAAAATAAAGGAATCTGGCAATTACGTGTTAGGCGCCGCCGCTGAAAGAAAGACAATGGAGGAAGCGGAAATCGGTGACGCGCCCAGTGTAGTCATTACCACGCACGATGACGATACCAATCTCTATCTTACTATGTATTGTCGCAGTTTGTGCCCAAATATTCAGATCGTGTGTCGTTCAACAATCGGACGTAACGTGGAGAAAATGCATGCGGCCGGTGCGGACTTTGTGCTATCTTATGCTACGATGGGGGCAAATGTGCTGCTGAGCAACTTGGAACTCAGTGACACGGTGGTGGTAGACGAGGGGTTGGACGTCTTCAAAGTGAAGGTTCCAAACAACCTAGTAGGTAAAAGCATTTCGGGATCATCGATTAAGTGGCGCACCGGTTGCACGGTCATCTCGGTGGGAAAGAACGGCGCGCTGAAGACCAATCCAGAACCGGCAACGCCTCTTTCTTTGGGGGAGGAGATGGTATTGATCGGAAGTATGGAGTCCGAGAGGGAATTTCTCAAGCGGTACGGTACGGCATAATGGTAGCTCGCTTCAGTTTCTCTGTGTTCGCAGTCCTAGTGATAGTCGGTCCGATCAGGGCCACAGATGAGCTGCCGATGCTGCTGTACACGCTGCGAGGGGACAGTCTAGTCGTGCGCGGTTTGTTCGAGGAAGCACTTGGCGAGTACGAACAGGCGTTAGCGGCGGGTGCAGGAAGTGCTCGTTTTCTCAACAAGGTGGGGGAACTTTTCCTGCGCAATGAGCAATACGATCGTGCATCCGAGCTGTACCATAGATCGCTGGCGGAGCAACCGGGTCAGTTGCCAGTATATTCCAAGCTTGGGGAGGTTTTTCTTGCCAAAGGACGGTTGGATTCTGCTATTCATTTCGTCGAACAAGCGTTGCGGTTGGCTCCAAAAGCAACCATGATTCGCAGCTCCCTTGGAGGTCTTTATCTCAAAGCTTCCAATTATGAGAACGCCCGGGCACAACTAGACACGGCTCTTTTGATCGACCCGGCTAATCCAGAAGCTCACCGTTTTCTCGGGTTTTATTATACTGAGCTTGATTCCTTGGCCGCAGCCCGTCGACATTTTGAGAGCATAATTTCGGCGTTTCCCGACGACGTCGAAGCCCATAACAATATTGCTTTTTTGTATGCACAAGAACGTAAGTACGGACCGGCCTTGGAGTATTATCAACGAGCCAAGGGAAGAGCTAAGAACGCAGTGGAGTTGCACTCCTTAAACCTTCAAATCGAAGCCGTTCGTGCCATCATGGACGGCAAGATGCGAGCCCGTTACATCTTGGTGAGAACCGAGGCCAAAGCGAAAGATATAGAGCTCAGATTGAAACGAGGGGAAGATTTCGGGAAACAGGCTCAGCAGTTTTCCGTAGCCTCTAATGCACCGTATGGAGGAGATACGGATTTTTTCGGAAGTGGTGATTTACTTCCGAAGTTTGAGGAGGCAGTTTTGAGCTTGGGGATCGGAGATATCAGTGGAATAGTCGCGGTTCCTGCAGGTTATCTCATAATTCAGCGTACCAATTGATTATCTACTGGCGAAAGACAGACTGCAAAAATTAACAGTCAGTAGCGGGCCGCTCCTGACTGTAAGGGAGGGGAGGGAAGCGAACGACGATCGGAGTGGTTCGCACTATCGTTGGCGCCTTAATCATTTGCCGGTTCCCCGGTTTCGACATAAAACACCGACACATTTCATTCGTAAATGCAAAAATACAACAAAAACATATAGTTGAAGATAAAATTTTGGAGTACCCTCCCGGCAGCTCTCGCGTGCGGATACATGCTCAGGTAGCCCTTTGTGTGGCTTTGTCGACCGTCTTGGACATAGTCTCCAATGCACTGCCACTTCCCAGGATGCCATACGGTGGTACTCTGAGCATTGCGACCGTGCCTATGATTATTATTGCGCTTAGGATGGGATGGCGGATAGGCAGTATCACTGGGGTGTTATACGGCATTGTGGCCTTGTTGCGGGAGCAACACTTCATTCACCCGATCCAATTATTACTAGACTATCCGCTCGCCTTTAGCACCATCGGGGCAGCGGGAATCGTTCGGTGCGGTAGTTGGCAACAAACGGATGTTCGGATACGGATACGGATCGGTGTGGCGGTTGTGGTCGCCAATAGTCTCCGTTTTTGCGCTCACTTTCTTTCGGGGATCGTTTTTTGGTATCAGTTTGCCGCCGAAGGGCAATCGATTTGGTTGTATTCATTAATATATAATGCCAGCTATATGGTTCCCGAAACCATCATTGGGTCAATTCTTGTACAGTTTTTATTGCGGCGGTTGCGGTTCCTTTGAAGCCTGTACCATATAGATCCTTTTGCAAGTAAAACGTTGGGATTGAGGGCCTTAAGAAGTATATGACACTATCGGATCAAAGGCGATTGATAAATGGCTCGTAGAGCAATAGTTTCCGCGTGGGAAAATCCTTACGGGTCCATTGCCGACCCGTTCGACACCTCACTACAACATCTTGTAGGTTTAAGTGTCGATGTGACACCATACTGACCTGATTGCCAAACCGTCTTTGCCCATGGCGTAGTATCGGGCGAGGCACGCATGTTGCTATGAAGGTGAGTCGGAGAGGTTTACCAGTTATAAAAAAACTGCGCAAGCAGTACAAGGCGGTTCATTAAATCACCCAGGGGCAGTTGTTATGGACAAGGAAGATCTGCGTGAAGTCACGGACCAACTGGATGTGCTGGATTCTCTCGCTAAACTGTTTGAGAAAATCTGGTTCACCCAGGTAAAAAACGACATCACGGATGAACGCGTCAGAGCTTACCTGACCGTGTTCGACGACGCTTTTCCGGGTTTCAATCAGGTAGTGGAATTTGTACGCGACAGCGCCGGAGCAGTTGTGGACGGAGACATCGCCACGATACAACAGTTATTCAGCCGATTTGCCGAGGGATTGCTGAACAACGGTAGCTTGGAAACAATTCCTGTCCCCGTTGGTTCGAGTGCGCCAGTGGCAGACGAAGCCAGTGACATCGATTCTCTCTTTGCAGATGACGTTGAGATTGATGATGCAGTTGCCGAAGATCGGTTCGACGATGCTGCCACCGTGGCTCCAAGCGAAGAGGAGTTTGAAGCGATTCTCGGGGATACGGCATATAAGGAAGAAAGCCGGGTTGCCGCCAACCCGGATGAATTGTTCGGAGATGACGGGGAGGAGGTAGCCCCGGAGGATAACGCCGAAGCTGACGAGCTTGTGGACGACGACCTAGTAGAAGAGGATCTCGAGGTAGAAGATCTCGAAGCTCTGCTGGAATCCGGTGAAGACGATGCAGTGGAGGATGAGAATGAAGCGGAAGCCGATTTGGAAGAGCTGCTGGGCGATGATGATGAGGACGTCCCTGAAGAAGATGAAGATCTCAGAGAGTTGCTGTCCGTTGATGAGGGAGAAGTCGATGAAGAGGAGATCTTGGATATCACCGACGACGAAGACGAAGAAGTGGAAGCGGACGATGGCGATATCAGTCAGGACGAAATCGATGCGCTTTTCGAGAATTAGCTAACGTTTAACATCCCACGTGTTAGAGGCCCCCTGTGTGGGGCCTCTTTTTGTTTGCTTCTGCCTTGCGCTTGCCGCCGCTATTGTGGCGCTATAGCTTTTTAATTGTCTCCCCGCTATAGTTGTTGCTACTGACTCGTTGAGGACTTGATATGGAACACCGCGCATGGTTCCAATGCATCCATTGTGAACATCAAAAATATCCGCTCGACGAGGTTATATACGAATGCAGAAATTGTTGTGGCATGTTGGAGGTCCGGCATGACATGGAGGCGCTGAAGAAGCGTTCGCCGTACGGTTGGATCAAGCTCTTTGATCAACGCTATATGCGCACGGAGTTTCCCTACGGAAGCTCCGTGTGGGGGAAGAAGGAGTTGGTCTGTCCTGAAGTGGATGACGCCAACGTCGTTTCGATGTACGAAGGTGGAAGTAACCTCTTTTGGGCAGAACGCTTGGGTAAAATGCTGGGTGTTGATGATTTATGGATCAAACAGTGTGGCAACAGTCATACAGGGTCTTTCAAAGACTTGGGCATGACTGTCTTGGTATCTATGGTCAATCAAATGATTGCCGACGGACAAGCCATTTCGGGTGTCGCTTGCGCTTCAACCGGCGATACGTCGGCGGCGCTCGCCGCGTATTGTGCTGCTGCGGACATCCCCGCGATAGTCTTTCTGCCAAAGTCTAAAGTGACAACACACCAGCTCATTCAACCGATCGCCAACGGAGCGATTACCGTGTCTATCGACACCGACTTCGACGGATGCATGGCTTTGGTTAAAGAGTTGACCCATCGGGAAAACATATACTTGGCCAACTCTATGAACTCCTTGAGGATGGAAGGCCAGAAGACGATCTCTATTGAATTGTTGCAGCAAGACGATTGGATGGTTCCGGATTGGATCATATTACCGGGAGGCAATCTGGGAAATGTCAGTGGGTTGGGGAAAGGTTTTCTTGAGATGTTAGAGATCGGTATTGTGAATCGGCTGCCTCGGATTGCGGTGGCTCAAGCCGCCAATGCCAATCCGTTGTATGAAAGCTTTTTGAAAGGATTCGATTCGTTCGAATCCCAGACCGCTCGGACCACCCTCGCAAGCGCGATCCAGATCGGAGCGCCGGTCAGTTGGCAACGGGCGATCAAAACACTGCGCGAATTCAATGGAGTCGTAGAACAAGCTACCGAAGACGAGCTGGCCAATGCTTCAGCGCTAGCTGATCGCACAGGTCTCTTCACATGTCCCCACACCGGCGTAGCGGTTGCTGTGCTGGCAAAGCTGTTGCGTGCGGGTGTTATCGAGGATGACAGCAAAGTCGTGGTGATCTCGACGGCACATGGACTGAAGTTCACCGATTTCAAAGCCAAATATCACGGTCATGAGCTGGGCGAGTTCGGCGTGGATCCCGAATATACCAACAACCTTCTCGAGGTAGAAGCCGAATACGACAAGGTGCGGGGGGTCGTACTAGATGCGGTGGAAGATCGATTAGCGGTGCGGGCTTAGAAAATCTAGGTTTGCCAGCAACAGGGTCCAGGGATTCGCGGCGACCTTCTGGTACAGAATCTCGTCGCTGGTTATCGCTTGGCAACGGAGATGGGCACCTAAGGCTACGAAGCAGGAAGCGTTGATACTGATGTTGTGTTCGATGGCAATCTGTGCCGACTTGCGAGCTAGTTCGTGGCTGTAGGGCACAACTCCTATATGCATGTATTCGAGGCTATCAAGCGCGCTGGTTATGTTGGTCTGATCGAAGTTGGAATTGTCTTTCAGTACCTGCATGAGTTCGTAGATCGATTGGTCGAGCACTTGGAGCTCAACATTCTCATATAAATGCTCTTCACGTAGACGCAAGGCCAGTTCGGTGTCCACATCATTCGCGTTGCTGAACCAGCGCAGCATGACCGAGGTGTCGAGTGCGTAACGCACTAGTCGTCTCTGCCGTCCCGCAACGCCTGAATCGCGTCCCATGAATTCCCTTCGCCTCTGAGTTCATCCTGCATTTGAATTGCCTGCGCGATATCTGTCTGTCTGCGTTTGCGCTCGGACTCCTCCGACAGATGTCGAAAGAACAGTTCGACAGCTGTACGCAGCAGTTTGCTGCGATTCGAGCCTTCCAATCTCGCAACATCGTCTAAATCGTCTAACATCTGTTGAGGCAATACGACGTTCACTCGCGGCATGTTACACTTGGGGAGGAAGGTATTTATAGCATAGGGAAGTTGCCTCGAAGGAATTTGGATGTCAAGAAAATGAATAGTAATTGCGGATGCTCTTGCCAAAGCTTCGTGGTGCCCGTTCTTTTGGTTGTTCGAAGAATACCGGGTTACAATCGATGAAAAACTATCTCAAGATCATTACCGGCAGCAGCAATCCCGAGTTGGCAGCTGAGATCTGCGCATATCTAGACATCAGTCCTGGCCGCATCTCCATCAAGCGGGAAGCAAACGACAACATAAAGGTAAAAATCAACGAAAACGTCAGAGAAGACGACGTATTCGTGATTCAAACCAGTAGTTCGCCGGTGAACCATCATTTTATCGAGTTGTTGCTAGTTGTGGATGCCTTGAAGTACTCTTCTGCGCGGAGAATAACAGCGGTTTTACCATATTATCCGTATGTTCGATCAGACAAGAAGGACGAACCCAGAATTTCTATAAGCGCTAGGCTCGTAGCGGATCTTCTCGAGACCGCCGGGGCCGACCGAATACTTACGATGACTCTCCATTCGCCACAGATTGCCGCGTTCTCGCGGATTCCGGTAGACCAGCTGTGGGCTACAAATCTTCTGTGTAACCATTTCCGACTCAAAGATTTAAGTGACTCGGTAGTCGTTTCGCCCGATGTTGGCAGTGCGGACGAAGCTAGTACCTACGCTAACAACCTCAATCTACCTTTGGCCATAATGGACAAACGCCGTCACGGTGACGATGAACAAGTGGAAATACTGAACATCATTGGAGAAATCGATGGCAAGGACGTGTTGCTGTTTGACGATGAGGTGTTGACCGGCGGATCGATGATCGAAGCAGTGAAAATCCTGAAAAATAGGGGAGCTCGTCGTGTTATAGCGGGATGCACTCACGGAATATTCTCTGGTACTGCTTTAGAGGACATCGAATTCTCCGACGTAGAGACTTTTGTGACCACTAACACGATCCCGATACCTCAGAACAAACCAGCTGGCAAACTTGAGATAATCTCTGTAGCCAGATTAATCGGGGACGCTATCAAGGCTATTCACCACGGCGAATCTGTAAGTCACCTTTTATAAGAAAGACAGGTGAGATCATGCCTAGTAGGTGGTCAATATTTGTCGAGCTGTGGGATTTCATGCGGATCCGAAAGAAGTGGTGGCTCGGCCCCATAATTATAACATTAGTCCTTATGAGCATGCTGATTGTTCTCACGGAGGGCTCTGCCGCAGCTCCCTTTATTTATGCTCTGTTTTGATACCTGGCAATTTTTGTTCCCTATAGCATATCCGCAAAATCCCTTGGTATATATGTGAGGTGTTTTGTCAGATAAAAAATAATATGTAACTTCATTAAATTGACACTCTTGGAAAGCGCGCCTATCATTGTGCTATATATTGCCACTACTGTCCTTCAGATATAAAATGCAGAAAAACACTACGTTGTGGATCTAAGTGTAAGAGTTCGCATTCCTGTTAAATGACTTGGCAACACACTGGCTATATGAGAGAAAGGGTGTACCTGCCAAACACATTGCTCTGGGTTGTAGACGAACGGCGAAGTGGTTGCATAAAGCGGTTGTTGTGGAAATAGCGAGTAATCGCGTGCGGCAATTGTTCAGAATGTTGTGATTTCTATACTAAGTGCCAGAGGCGGTGTTAGTTGGCGCAATTGCTTAAGAGAGAAACGATTGAAACATTTGATGGAATTAATTCGTGAAGTGCCAGATTTCCCAGAACCTGGTATTTCGTTCAAAGACATTACCCCTCTGTTGAGCGATGTGGAAGCTCTGTCGGAGGTGGTGGATTTGATGGCACGTCCTTTTCGAGATGCCTCAGTGGCCACGGTCTTGGGTATCGAAGCGCGTGGATTCGTTCTTGGGGCTCCAGTTGCATTGGAATTGAAATGCGGCTTCGTACCGGTTCGCAAAGAGGGAAAATTACCCTCTGCGACTGTAAAAGAGACTTACGAGCTAGAATACGGGACAAATACTGTGGAGATTCACATCGACGCCATCCGTGATGGAGATCGCGTGTTGATCGTGGACGATGTTTTAGCCACCGGAGGCACCATGTTGGCTACCTGCAATCTTACTAGGCGACTGGGCGGCGCCATCGTAGGGCTCAGTTTTCTTGGTGAGCTCCAGTTCTTGAACGGCAGAGACAAATTGAAAGAGCACCGAATCCAATCTGTGTTGCAATTCGGCAAATAGAAGGGTCAATCATACATGGCCAAAGAACGCAAAACTGACAACGGGATGGAAGAAGACCGGGTTGTTTTATGGCTGATGGAAGTTGTCGAGTACATCCGGCAGAAACAGCAGGTATTCGTTGGCGGTGTGATAGGCATCGTGGCTTTGGTTGTTGTAATTAACTTGGTGAATAGCTCGCAACAAGATGCTCGCATTGATGCTGAGACCATGTTGGGCGATGTCTTGGTAGCCGAAGGAAATGCCCAAGACGACACGGCGGTTAGCCTGTGTGAACAGCTGATCGAACAGTATGCCGGCACGCCGGCTGCTGCTCAGGGATTAGTGCTATTGGGAAATCGCTATTTTGCCCAGGATCGTTTTGACGAAGCGTTGAGCATGTACGAGCGGTTCTTGGCAGATTACGGCAAGCACGAGATTCTGCTGTTCGCTGCTTGGAGTGGCGTCGCAGCTACGTA
>CAYNZV010000053.1:9085-28266 GCA_964401715.1 uncultured Gemmatimonadaceae bacterium
AGACCCCATGGTTGATTCTCTCAAAGTATTTGCTGGACAAAGCAATCATAGTCTGGCTGATGGTATATGCGCTTCCCTAGGCATCGATCCAGGGAAGATCGAATTCGTGCGATTCAGTAACGAGAACATCAAGGTGAAAATTTGCGAAAACGTCCGGGGTTGTGACGTTTTTTTTGTGCAAACGTCTTGTCCTCCAGTTAGTGACCATCTTATGGAGTTACTAATCGCACTCGATGCTTTGAAGTTCGCTTCGGCAAAGCGGATCACTGCGGTCTTGCCCTACTTCCCCTATGCTCTCATGGACAAGAAGGATGAACCGCGAATTTCGGTTTCTGGGCGGCTTATGGCCGACCTACTCGCAGAAGCGGGTGCTCAGAGGCTACTGACCATGACCTTGCATTCCCCGCAAATTATGGGGTTCAGTCGGGTGCCGGTCGATCAACTGAGTGGCGTGCCAACTATTTGCGACTACTATTCTAATGGCGATTTGAGCAACAGCGTTGTGGCTTCTCCCCACATCAGCAGAGCAAAAGTCTCGGAATCGTACGCCCGCCGCTTGGGACTTCCGCTGGTTGTCATCGACCGCAGAGAAGAACCATCTGGAGACACTTCCGTCCACGGGGTGATCGGCGAGGTTGATGGCAAGGACGTTTTGTTTTTCGATGATGAAGTTGTCACAGGAGAGTCCATCATTCGAGGCGCCGAAGCTGTAGCCGCTCGTGGCGCTCGAAGAGTCTTCGCGGGATGCGTACACGGCACTCTAGCTGGAGATACCATTCGGCACATTGGCGACTCTTCTATCGAACGGTTGGCGATAACGGATACGGTTCCACTGCAACGGGTCGACAGCTCTGGGAAGATTGAAATCTGTTCCGTTGCGAATCTCTTCGCTGCAGCTATCAAAGCTATCTACGAAGAAACCTCGATAAGCGCGCTTTTCAACTAAAGACAGATCGTCATGTTAGCAGCTCCATCATCAGGTAACTATCTGGGATTCGGCGGCCCCGATATGGAGATGGTGTTTTATATCGGCGCTGCTATTGTAGCGCTTTCTGTAGTTTTGTTGATCTTTCGTGGATTTGGGAAAATCTATGAACAACGCCAGGACAGCAAATCCTCCTGGAAGACCTTTCGCAAGATTGGCTTAGCCCGAGGATTGAAACACCGTGAGATCGAAATTCTGGCTGTCGTGGTGCGCAAATCGAAGATCAAACGCCCCGCGCAAGCACTCGGTGCGATACAGGTATTCGAGCGTTGCGTTACCAACGCCGTGGACAGGGGTTATCTTACGGAGTCGGAGATGGCGACTATCGGCTCGATCCGAGACAAGTTGTTGACTGCTGCCGCAGTCGAACCTCGCAAGAAGAATGAAGAACGCCGTCAACACCTTCGATTCTCTTGTTCGTTTATGGTCAGTTCCTACGTGATTACGAAGGATTCACTGCGGAATGGTTTGCACGAACCGCCCGAAGAAGGTGATCCCAAATTCAACGAGCTTATTGCTGAACTCAGCTCTGACGTGGTCCCTGTGGACGTCCAGCTCATCGACGTTAGTGCAGGTGGAGCAGCCGTGTTGATTCGTGGACCAAGCAATGTTGACGCCAGCGACTACTTGAGCATTGCGGGCGGGAACGACACGCTATCCATCAATCTCGATGGCATAATCGCACAAGTAACTGCCCTGCAAAAGGTCGAAGACCAAGACAGTTCCATAGTACGCATGCGCTTCACGCCATATGAAAACGACCGCCGCAAGGAAATCATTAGGCTCGTGTACGAGAATCTCGACAAGGCCAAGTCGGAAGCGAAACCTAAACGGAAAAGAAATACCCGACCATCCAGAGCGACAGCTCAGAGTGTAGAGAAATCCCCGAAGAAAGTCCCCGTCAAGGACGACCCAACCGGTTGACTTAGCTAACTACCCCGGGATGAAGATCGCGGTCTTTGCCGATATTCACGCCAACCTCGAGGCATTAGAAGCGGTACTCATAGATGCCGAGAATCAAGGGGCTGATAGTTACGTCTGCCTAGGGGATACGATCGGTTACGGCTTGGACGCAACCGCGTGCATCCAGCGCCTTATAGAGGTGGATGCCGTAAACGTTTTGGGAAACCATGATCGAGCGGCCATCGATCCGAATCAACTCCGGACCTTCAATTATCTCGCCAGAGAATCTATTTTGTTGTCTCGCGAACGCATGACCTCGCATGACTTGGCATACCTGTCGTCTCTTGCCTACCGTCGAAGCACTTATGGTGCCGTATTTTCACATGCCAATCCAATCAAACCGGAAGAATGGTCGCATCTGTTCCTCTACGAGGATATCGCTTGGTGCATGCAAAGGCTCGATTGGCCGATAGGCTTTTTTGGACACACCCATTTGCCCGGCATATACTGTCAAACGAACGGACAAATGGTACCGTTGACCTCTGGAGTAGTTTCTGTTGGGCATCACAAATGCTTGATAAATCCCGGTAGTGTCGGCCAACCTCGTGACGGGGACAGACGTGCTTCATTTGCGATGTGGGACGTAGACGCAGGCTTCGTGCAAATTCGTCGCATCGAATACCCCTTTGAACAAACCCAAAAAAGGATGATCGAAGCGGGTTGGCCGCACTATTTAGCCGATCGCCTAGGCCGTGGTGACTAGGACCTCAATGCGCGGTCGCGTCCTGAGAGTTTCCGGTTTACAGTGCCTAGTGGACGTTGGTGTCGAGCAATGGCATTGCGAACTGCGCGGGAAGCTAAAACTGGACCGTCGAGCCACCAACGCACCGGTAATCACTGGCGATTTGGTGGAGGTAGCAGCGGTATCTGAAAGGATCGGCGTGGTCGAGTCCGTTTACCCCCGACAATCTCTTTTTTCCAGACTATCCTCAGGAACCCGTCCTAGCGAGCAGATGTTGGCAGCGAACATCGATGTGTTGTTGGCGATCATTTCCATCTATAAGCCAGCTCCACGGATTGGATTTGTCGACCGAGCAATTGTGATGGCTATAAAGGGGAACATTCAACCCGCCTTATGCATCAACAAGCTCGATCTTTCGGATGCCGATGAAGCCGATCATTTCGCCAGCATCTACCGCAATCTCGGATACCATGTCCATATCACTAGCGCGAAAACCGGCGAAGGCATCAAATCGCTAAGGGCGGCCTTGAAGAACCGTTTGACCGCCTTCGTAGGCCAGTCCGGAGTGGGGAAGTCTTCGTTGTTGAACAAGCTGCAACCAGGTCTCTCCATCAAGACCGACTCGATTATGAGAAAACACGACCGCGGCAAACACACGACCACTGCTGCGCATCTGTACAAGTTGGATGGGAGCTTGATGGTGGTGGACACTCCCGGGTTGAAGGAACTCGGGTTGTGGGAAGTTCCGCGACTGGATCTCGCGCAATATTTCGTCGAGATGGTACCCCTGCTTCACAAGTGCAAATTTCGCGATTGTCTACACTTGGGAGAACCGGGTTGTATTGTTCGCAAGGCGGTTGAAGATGGTCACATATCATCGATGCGCTATGCCGGATACACCAAAATCATACAGTCACTTGCAGATTGATGGCGGAGCTTTCGATCAAGGAGTTTCTCAACGTACACAGCCGATCTCTGGGTCTGCGGTTGGTAGCTGGAGAGAACGGCGTTAGTCGCACCATCAACAGCGCCGATATAAACCGGCCCGGACTGGCGCTGACCGGTTTCGTCGAGCTTTTCACATTCGATCAAGTTCAGCTGCTAGGCAATCACGAACTCGAGTATCTCCGGAGTTTGCCGCGAACCATACGTCGGGCGGCACTGGATGTGATCTATCAATTTCCCATGCCTTGCGTGGTTGTAACCGGTAGTGGACGCTTGTTGCCTGAACTACGCCAGATGGCAAATTTACACGGCATTCCTATGCTGCGCTCAGAATTCAATACCGCCAAATTCACACACCTGATGCACTTCTATCTCGACGAGTATTTCGCACCGCAGGTTACCGTGCATGGCACTTTGGTCGACGTGGACGGAGTCGGTCTTTTGTTCACCGGACGTAGCGGTATAGGAAAAAGTGAATTGGGATTGGACTTGGTTGAGAGGGGCCATCGTTTGGTCGCCGATGACACCGTGGTGATCTCACGCATGTCTCAGGGAATACTGGTCGGGTCTAGTCCAGCGGTACTTGAGAATCACATGGAGATCCGGGGTATCGGGATCGTGGATGTGCGACGACTCTTTGGAATTCGAGGCACCCGGAGACAAAAGCGAATAGAGGCGGTAGTCGACTTGGTCGATTGGGACGACAATCTGGAGTTCGAGCGTATTGGTTTAGAGGATAAGGCAACTACAATATTGGGAATCGAAATACCGGAGATTACCGTCCCGCTCTTTCCGGGCAAAAATATAACCGTGATCGTGGAAACGATTGCCCTCAATTACCTGTTGAGGGTTTCTGGCTCCCATCCTGCGCGCGAATTTAATCGTCGTCTCATCCACAAGATGCAGGAGAAATAGGTCGAGTTTACCCACGTGTTTGGGAAAAATTCGTTCAAAGCTTGACCAATTAATCATAATAGCTCTTTTCAATTGGGGAGGAGCAGCTATGGCATGTATTTTGCCTCGGAGAGGATTGCAAGGTACAAACTATATTTGCGCGACTGACGATTAATATGCTTACATGCCTGCTTTTATTGATTGTAACTCCGGCCATTTTGTTGGTTCCGGCTCCGGTTCCGGCTCAAGAGTTTGAATTGGTTCGGAGTGACCCATTGGAAGACAGCGTGGCTAAGGCCTACGAAGACAGCGTGACTAAGGTCTACCAAGACAGATTGGCGGTCTCACGCACGGCTCGGAGAATTCATCTTCCAGTAAAACTTGATAATAACATGGTGACCCGTGACAACGGGATCGTGATGGCCAAACCGTTGGATGAACTGGAGAAGGAAGAGAAGATCCGTAACCGGCTGCGTCGTCTAGGGCGTTGGAAAGTCAAACAACTGCTTTATACCGAATCACAGGTCGACAATAAACAAAAGGCAAGGGCAAACAAGAGCACCAATGGCGCTGAGCTCAGCGTGCTGGCAGAGGACGAAGACAGTGGTGTAAGGTTTTACGTGGCTGCCAATCGCCACACCCCGGTCGGCGTTCTTTGGCTGTTGGCAGGTGACTCTGTTCCTCTTGTTCGCAGCGGTGTAGCTCTCAACCTGAAAATGCAGCCGTTGGCATCGAAGGAAGTGCGCGATTTGATTGAAAAGATGGCTTTCCGCCTGGCATCTGACAGACTGCCCTTGGTGCGTCTGGTGCTGGCCGCCAACGAATTGATTCCGGAAGCTGTCTTCGACTCGTTGGCATTAGACGGTGACCCAGTAGTCAGGCAGAAGCTGACACAGAACATCTATGCCACCGAAAGTGCTCTACAGGTTTTGGCTGCAGATTCAGTATTGACCGTGAAGCTGGGGGCGCTGAAACACCGGAATGCACCGGTGGCTGCGTTAGACAGTGCGAGCCATGATGTGCCGACTCCTATTCGGCAAGCCGTGGCTATGAATATAAATACGCCGTTCGAAATACTCGAAAGACTTGCCAACGATTCTGAAACAGAAATACGCCAAGCTGTCGCGGAGCACCCGCAAACACCGTTGGAGACCCTGCGTCAGTTGTCGCAGGACGAGAAGGTCGAGGTGGTGGTTGCTGTAGCCAACCACCCAAGATCCGATAGAGATCTGCTGGAGAAACTCTCCTTCGACGACCGCGATCCAACCATCAGATTGGCTGCCCAAACGCGCATTGAGCCGCTGTTAAGACGTGAAATCCGCGACGACGTGCTCGAAAGGTGGGAATGATCGTATCTATGCCTTCCGTTGTAGCTCTGCTATGTAGGCTCAACGGTCTGAACGAAGTAACGCCCCCTTTTTTTTAGGTTCGCCACGTAGTTTTGCAACCGCACAAGCTTGGTCTGCAACCCCGGGTTTTCGTTTCTAAAATTGTTCTTTCGCTCTGACGCAATTTCGGAAGGCCACTGCGGGCTTTTTCGGACGTTTGCAGGTCCCCTCCAACTTTTAGCGTAGAAGACTCAACTGCATGGAAGTGGCATATTTGGTCGTGGGGACCAGCATAAAGAGCATCAAAATATAGAAGATTCCAGCTAAAATCGTGACCTTTTAAATTTTCAAAAAACTAGTTCCCGCGGGAACAACTAGCAAAAATACCACAATGATGTTCTTTGCACCTGACTTCGCCGATCTATATCTTATGTGCCCACCTGACCCTGTTTGATTTTAGACTCTCGCCTTGTCAGTATGAACGCCGCCAAACAAACCACCTGCGCCATAGTTGGTTGTCCCTCCGACCCATCTGAAGACATTGACAGTGTTAGCATTGCAATCTCCGCTTATTCGGATCCGAGCGCGGCCTTGAGTTCGTCCGCCGACATGGTGGTACTAGGTCCGGACGTAAACGATCGGACCTACTGGCTTACGGAAGCTACAAGGGCTGGAAAACACGCTTTGTGCACGCCCCCATTCAGTGTCAGCTACAAACGAACGAAACAGCTGCAACGGGAATTTGAGGGGAACCAACTCCGACTGGCATGTCTTGCAGGCGCCGGTCATTGGGAGCTTGCGTCTTGGTTTACGCGAGCCCAAACCAAGACCGGGTCGCCAACTTTCATTAACATGTCCCTTGCCATCGCGAAAGCAGATCTCCGCAATGAAGCTGAAGGCATATTGCTTCGTCATGCGGTTCCGTTTCTTACATTGCTGGGAATGTTCGGTGATGTTGACGCGGTATATGCAAGAACGCGCAGCCTATCGCTGAACCGGCCTACCGAAGACATCGCCATTGCTTTGATAAAGTTCGCCCATGGCCTTGAGGCCTCGGTACAGTTCAATGGCTTAGGTACACATCGCAGAGTCAATGCGGATTTCTATGGGAAGCGGGGAGACGCCAAATTTGAGCTTAAGGCGGCAGAGCTAACGATGTCATTCGGACATCAGATCTCACACTTCGCGTCATCAATCAGTGGCAATTCCTCGCGTGACACAAGGAAGGGGCCGATGTTCGGTCATTTCCTTGCCTGCTGGATGATACAGTCATCTCGTTTTGATCGTGAACTCAACAGGAAGGCGGTCCATCTCGACTGAATTATGAAGCAGACCACTTCATACCCAGACCGAACTATTCGTGTGCTCTCCGAAAGCATGATATCCAAAATAGCCGCAGGGGAGGTGATCGAGCGACCCGCGTCTGTTGTCAAGGAGCTTGTAGAGAATTCCATTGACGCCGGTGCGGGTTCTATTTCCGTGGGGGTGGTAGAGGGAGGACAGCATGCTATTCAGGTCACCGATGACGGTAGTGGAATGAGCGCCGGTGACGTGGAGCTATCCGTTGAGCGGCACGCCACCAGCAAGATTCTAATGGCATCCGATCTATTTGATGTGGCAACCTTAGGCTTTCGCGGCGAAGCACTTGCCAGCATTGCTGCGGTCTCACGCTTGACAATCGAGTCTCGTTTAGGGGCAGAGCAAGCCGGGTCTCGGTTGGTTGTGGAAGGAGGAATACGACGCAGCCTCGAGCCTGTCGGTAGGGCACAAGGAACAAGCGTTACCGTGAGGAACATCTTTTTCAATACACCTGCACGACGCAAGTTTCTTAGACGGGTAGATACAGAAATGCGACACATAATCCAGGTCGTTTCACAACTTGGGGCTGCATGTCCGCAGATCGGTTTCCATCTTTCTCATGCAGGGCGCAATATCTTCGATACATATACTGGCACTCTCGAAGATCGGGGACGGGCATTGTTGTCCGTCGAAGGAGAGGAACTTGTTGAAGTAAGCTTCGAAGACAATGGCGTGTCCATCCACGGTTTTTTGGTTGCACCTGAGCACTGTCGCCGTTCAAAATCTAGACAGTTTATCGTTGTCGACGGACGACCCGTTTACTCGAGGTCATTGATCTACTCCATCGGCCGTGCTTACGAAGGACTCAAATCTAGGGAAAGCCATCCTGCCTTCATAATTTGTTTGAACCTCCAGCCTCGCACTGTCGACGTGAATGTCCACCCGAGCAAGCGAGAAATCAGGATATCCAAGGAGTGGGAGATAGGAGACCAACTTGAGCGTGCTGTGCACAATGCCTTGGTCGCCACAAAAACTTCACGTGGACCTACCGCACTTACGGTATCTTTAAAAGGGAGAATAGATGAGGCGGTCCCAAGGAGGTTTTACCAAGCCGATAATGCGCGATCGCAAATGAGAAATGATGATCCTCCGCTCCAACTTGAGCTGCACACTGAGAGAGGGCAAAAGCCAAGTTCCGATCCCCCTAACGCCGAAGGTGAAAAGCAGTTCGCTCCCGAAGGTCCGATTTGGCAAATCCACCGCAAATACATAATGGCTCCTGTTGAAGATGGAATCATGGTTTTCGATCAGCATGTTGCCCATGAGCGCATACGGTACGAGGAGGCGCTGGATTGTTTCAATTCTGAGGCAGCAGTGTCGCAACAATTGCTTATGCCATTTACCGTAAGCGGCGATAACACCGAAATGGAGGCAATACGCGAGAGTGAGGAGCTTTTGCGACAACTAGGATTTGGGGTACGGGACTTCGGACCGAACAGCGTTATAGTAGATTCGATCCCTGTAGGATTGAAGAATTGGAAAAATGGTAATTTGTTCCACAAGATCGTGTCCGAGATTATCGAAGAGAAGCAAATCCAAGATTCGCTCAAGACTGCAGTTGCTGCATCGTACGCATGCCATACATCCATAAAGACGGGAGAAAAGCTTTCCGAACCGGAGATGCGTACTCTTATCAAACGCTTGCTAAAAACCCGCAAGCCAAACGTCTGTCCTCACGGGAGGCCGATCATAGTGCGGATCCCACTAGATGAGCTCGACAGACACTTCGAGCGATCTTAAGCGGGGATCCCAAATAGTTCATCACGACTAATATTTAACTAACGATAATAATGGTTATAGTTAGTTTTAGAGTGTGAACCCTGCGCTGTTTTTAGATGGTTGGCTCCGAATGACAATCTCACGTGAGTTACTTATATTTAGGATCCCGCGAATTTAGATCACTCAATCGCATACAATTCACAATTTTGACACAACTGATTGCCCGCAAGCCTGTTCTTGCTCCAATTGCGGAAGCGCCTCTACACCAGTTCCTTGCTGGGCAGCTCTCTGAGCGAACTCGAAAAGCTTATCGCCGAGATCTGGTGCATTTCTTCGGCTCCGAAGACGCAACACTGGAAGAGATTCATCAGATCACTTTCAACGACATAGTCGCCTTTCGAAATGACCTTGCTGAATCTGGTTACAAGCGCAGTACAATAAATCGCAAGCTGTCAAGCTTAAAAGCATTTTTCCGCATGCTTTTAGCGGCTGGACTATTGGATGCGAATCCGGCAGACGCAACCTTGGTCCGTGGGTATCGAGTAGAAGGAAATCTCTCTGGCAAAGCTATCCCCACAAAGGCAATCAAAAACATCCTGAAAGCCATAGCCGAGGAAGAAAACGGCCTCATTCGCACTCGTGACCAAGCACTACTTCACCTTTTGACCTATGGTGGTCTACGCCGATCCGAGGCCGCAAACGTGTCATGGGAGGACTTAACTGAAGAGAATAGCTTTGTCGTATTGCGATTGCCGGACACGAAGAGCGGCGTGCCCCAGGACATAAAGATCCAGCCTGTGGTAGCCCAACATCTTAATGCTTACAGAGCAGAGCTTCGTAAACACGAATATGAAACTACTAAAAAGGTTTTCATAAGCCTCTCTAGGAATCATTCCCACGGCCAACCGCTCAGCGATCAATCGATCAATCTAATCGTCAAGAAATACGCCAAACGTGCCGGAGTTTCCCGTGCAGTAACTGCCCACATGTTCCGGCATACCTGTTGTACGCTAGCCATCGAAGGGGGCGCTAGGCCTCAGCAAGTTCAGGCGCATTTACGACATAAAGACATTAAGACTACTATGCGATATTACGAGAATCGTGAGAAATTGACAGACAACGCATCTGATTATATTGAAATTGCCTGACAAGAGATTGATTTACATAGTGTTATTTATGCGACATAAATACATACACCAACACTCAATGCCCATGAAGGCGAGGCTTATTTTGTAGCCACTATGTTTACGATTCGGTTTGGGACGAAGATAAACCTCGTCACCGAATTTGGATTAGGTACGTATCGTCTGACGTTCTCCAACGCGAGTACTCGTTCGCGCAGCTCGGATTCGTCGATTCCGAGCGGCACTTCTATATTGCCTCTCACCTTTCCATTTATCTGTATTGGGAGCATCACGGTTTTTTCCCGAATAAGCTCCTCGTTTACTGCTGGCCAACATTGTTTTGACAAATCGCCGTACCCAAATCCCCAGACATTCCACAATTCTTCGGCTATGTGCGGCGCAAAAGGTGCCAAAATTAAAAAATAACTCCGTGCTATGTTATCGTGGTGAGCCTTCGCTTGGACGAGATCGTTGTTGATTTCGATGAGCGCAGCGATAGCTGTGTTGTAACGCAACCCGTCTGTGTCGTTGGTGACTTTTTTGATGGTCTTATGCAGTTTTTTTTCTATATCGGAAGATAACTCCCCTGTCTTTTTCGCTTTTCCCTCCTGGTTGACGAAATTACGCCATACTCGCTGTAGGAATCTCTGCATCCCGCGGATACCCTCCATGCTCCATGGGGTAGATGCATCCAGTGGGCCCATATACATCTCGTAGAGCCGAAAGGTATCTACGCCGAATTCGTCCCCGACCTCTTCTGGAGGTAAACCGTTCTTGTAACGTTTTCCCATTTTACCGGAGAATCGTTGCAGCTTCTTCCCGGAAGAGACGTGGAACGCTTTACCGTCACGGGTTTCCACTTCGCGAATATCCACATAAGCCCCGCGTTCGTCGGTAAATGCATCGGCCGTAATCATTCCCTGATTAAACAGCTTTTTGAAGGGCTCGGGTGTCGACACATATCCCAAATCGAATAACACTTTGTGCCAAAATCTGGAATAAAGAAGATGAAGTACCGCATGCTCGGCCCCACCAATGTAGAGATCCACGGGCATAAAATGCGACTCCTTTTCCTTGTCGCAAAAGGTCTCGGTATTGTGGGGATCGATGAATCGCAAATAATACCAGCAAGATCCGGCCCATTGGGGCATCACGTTCAGTTCGCGGTTATATACGTCTCCGTCGATCGTTACGGAGCTCCAGCTAGCCGGGGCTCTGCCCAAAGGCGGTGTAACCGGTTGATTCGGATCGTCTGAAGTGACGGTTTTGAAATCTTCCATCTCTGGCAAGGTAACAGGTATGTCGGTTGATAGCGCGTGGCCGTCACCGCTTTGTACAAGAGGAAAAGGCTCGCCCCAGTAACGCTGGCGAGAGAAGATCCAGTCCCGCAGTTTATAGTTCACGGTTCCATGCCCCCAACCCGATGACTCCAATGCTTCAGTTATAGCTACCTTGGCCTCGGTAGTGCTCAAGCCCGTAGTCACGAACAGTCCACTTTTCGATTTCGGCGAGTTTATGGAGATCCCTTCTCCTGTAAAACATTCTTCGGATTTACCCGCAGGATTCGACACCACCTGAACTATTTTCAAGCCATATCTGTTGGCGAATTCGAAGTCTCGTTCATCGTGCGCAGGTACGGCCATAATGGCTCCTGAACCGTAATCTATACTCACGTAATCCGCGACAAAAACCGGAATCTTTTGGTTGTTGACCGGATTGAGCGCCGTGATACCAGTATAAATACCGGTCTTTTCGCGCTCCTCCCTTTCCAAACTGGTCCGCGTGGCAACAGCATTGACATAACTGGCAATCGCATCGCGGATCTCGTTATTCGGACAATCGCCCTTCCACATCTCCTTCGTATCCGCCGGCCATTTGTGCGGCACAGAAAACCTGTCAGAATTCGGATCCAATAACGGATGTTCGGGAGCGAGGACCATGAAAGTCGCCCCAAAGAGAGTATCAGGACGGGTGGTGAACACCTTCAGCTGCTCCACTACCGATCCCGCGTTGTCCAAGAGATTGAACAGAACCTCAACCCCTTCACTGCGACCGATCCAGTTTCGCTGCATGAGCTTGACAGGGTCCGGCCAGTTCAGCTCGAAGGTGCCACCGTTCTCGGCAGGCAATGCGTCGGCGTCTAGGTCCGTCAACAATCGGTCCGCGTATACCGTGATCCGCATCATCCATTGTTTCAAGGGTTTTCTGTAGACGGGGAAATCTCCCCGCTCACTCTTTCCCTCGCTGGTGACCTCTTCATTGGCCAAAACGGTGCCTAGCCCCGGACACCAGTTAACCGTGACTTCCTTCTGATATGCCAACCGGTAGTTGCTGAGAACGAGTTCGCGTTGATTGAAGGAGAGTTCGGCCCATTTGGTTTCCCCATCCGGCAGCATACCTATATCGTCGTTACTCAATAAGCAAGAGCCCGACTCGAATGCTGCCACCAATTCTGCAATGGGACGCGCCTTGCCCATAATCTGTCGACCGGAGCGATCTGACCAGCTGTGTTCTGGATCGAACCACGAATCGTAGATTTGTAGAAAAATCCACTGCGTCCACTTGTAATAATCACTCCGCGACGTTGCGATCTCACGGTCCCAATCATATGCCATGCCTAGATATTGCAGCTGTCCACGAATAATGTCGATGTTCTCTTCGGTGGCAATTGCCGGATGCACGTTGTGCTCAATGGCGTACTGCTCCGCGGGCAAACCGAAACTGTCAAAACCCATCGGATGCAAAACGTTAAAACCCTGCATCCGCTTGAAGCGGCAGTAAATGTCGCTGGCAATGTAACCCTTTGGGTGCCCCATGTGCAGCCCAGATCCACTGGTATATGGGAACATGTCTAGCACGTAACACTTGGGTTGGGAAGGATCAAAGCCTTCGTCTCCAGGGCCGAAAGTCTTGTAGGTTTTCTGCTCTATCCAATACGTACGCCACCGCTTCTCAATGGCTCGAAAGTCGTACGACCCGCCTGGTGAGTTCTCACTTTGGGCTATTGTGCTCATGGATAAATTCTCTGCATGGTCCGTGGAAACGGTATGGTCTCCCTAATGTGATGCAATCCACATATCCAAGATAGAACCCGCTCGATACCCATCCCAAAACCCGCATGCGGCACTGAACCATATCGACGAAGATCCAGATACCACTCAAACACTTCCTTGGGAAGATTGTGTTCGACCAGCTTTCCTTCCAAACTCTCCAAGTTGTCCTCTCGTTGTCCACCTCCGATGATCTCGCCGTAACCCTCTGGAGCGAGCATGTCCATGCACAAAGCCAAGTTTCGGTTCTTTCCGTCTTCTTTCATGTAAAACGCCTTTATCTGCTTGGGATAGCGGTGAACGATTACCGGCGTTTGGAATTCATTTGATACCACGGTCTCGTCATCTCCACCCAAATCCGATCCCCATTCGAACTCGACGCCCTTGGACTCCAGGATTCTTTTGGCATCGTCATAACTTATGCGGGGGAAAGGTTGGGTGATCTTTTCCAACGGTGTCGTGTCACGCTCGAGAGTTTCTAACTCGGCCTTCCGTCGGTCCAACACCCTCAACACTACGTAACGAACCAATTCTTCGGCCAAGTCCATATCCCCGTTCAAATCACAATAAGCCATCTCTGGTTCGATCATCCAAAACTCGGTCAGATGTCTTCGGGTTTTGGACTTCTCAGAGCGAAATGTCGGACCCATGCAGTAGACGTTGCCAAAAGCCATGGCGGCAGCTTCCATGTAGAGTTGTCCACTCTGTGTCAGATACGCTGTCTCTCCGAAATAATCCGTATTGAACAAAGTGGTCGTTCCTTCGCAGGCTGCAGGAGTGAAAATAGGCGCATCGACTAAGGTGAATTCCCGTTCTTCCATGAAATCGCGGCACGCTTTAACCACCTCGTTTCGAACCCTCAAGATGGCGTAGGGACGCGTCGAACGTAGCCACAGATGGCGGTGGTCCATAAGGAAGGCGACGCCATGGGATTTTGGTGAAATCGGGTATGGCTCTGATTTCTGCAACAACTCCACCTCCTTCACGCCGACCTCGAACCCGATGGGAGATCGGTCATCCATGCGAACCGAACCCCTGACAACCAGTGAAGATTCGTCCGGGATATCGCGGCACAAATCGAATACTTGGGAATCTACTTCCCCCTTGAAGACCACGCACTGGACAATACCACTGCCATCCCGTAGCTGGAGGAAGTGAAGCTTCCCACTAGATCGCTTGCTGTACAACCACCCCCGCAGCTCTATCTCCTTGCCCTCGTAGGCACCAATTTTGAAGATTTTCACTTTTTCCATGGGATTAGGCTTATAAAAAGAAAAGACTACCGGATTCCTCCGATAGCCTTTGACAAACCTCCAGAGGAAACCCCTCTCTATTCCTTGCCCCCATCTTTGTCAAGAAGGGCTTTGTGACTAAGCCGAATCTTACCACCCGGATCAATATCTAGAACTTTCACGTCGATATTTTGACCTTCGCGAACAACATCTTCCACCCGGTCAATGCGCCGATGGGCAAGCTCTGAAATGTGTAAGAGCCCATCCTTACCGGGAAGTATCTCAACGAATGCGCCAAAGGGTTTGATGCTGCGAACGGTCCCGTTGTACACTTTGCCAATTTCTGCATCGGATGTCAGCGCCTCGATTGTACTTATGGCCTGATTTGAGGCTTCTGGATCGGATGAGGAAATAGTGATCGTTCCGTCATCCTCTACGGTCACCGTCACTCCGTAGCTCTCAATCTCGCGGATCATCTTGCCTCCGGGGCCTATGACGGTGCCAATCTTGGCCGGATCTATCTTCATGAATTCTATGCGCGGTGCATGTTTCGAGAGTTGTGGTCGGTGCTCGCTTATGCATTCCTTCATGAGGTCGAGGATATGCATGCGCCCTTCGAACGCTCTCTCCAACGCTTGCTCCATGATTTCGAAGTTGATGCCCCTAATCTTGATATCCATTTGGATCGCGGTGATCCCGTCTTCAGTGCCAGCAACTTTGAGGTCCATGTCTCCCAAGAAATCTTCGGCGCCCTGGATGTCTGTCAACAACTCCCATTGGTCTCCCTCCGTCACCAAACCAACGCCCGCCCCACTCACATGTGTGCGAATGGGAATTCCTGCATCCATCAAGGCGAGAGAGCATCCGCAAACCGACGCCATTGAACTGGAACTGTTTGATTCCGTGATATCAGATACCAATCGGATCGTATACGGAAAAGAGTCGACAGCAGGAATCACCGGTTCGAGGGCGCGTTCCGCCAAGTGCCCATGACCGTAGTCACGTCTGCCTGGCCCCCGCTCGAACCGGACTTCACCTACGCTGTATGCTGGGAAATTGTAGTCGAGGAAATACGATTTGAACGTCTTTCCACGCAAATCATCAGCCATACGCTCATCCATCTTGGTGCCCAGCGTTGCCGTTCCCAAGGCCTGCGTTTCGCCTCGGGTGAAAAGGGCAGATCCATGCGCCCGGGGCAACAAGCCGGTTTCGCAACTGATCGGCCGTACTTCATTCAACGTGCGTCCATCTATCCGTCGCTTCTCTTCGAGAATCATCCGCCTCATGTCTTTTTTTGCCAAACCATCCAACGCGTCGGCGATCTGTTTTTCTGACTCGGGGAAGCGCGTGTTCAGGTCGGCGGTAACGTCAGCCTTCAGCAGATCGAAGAGGAGTTCTCGAGCTTCTTTCCCTTCAGTGCGATTGGCTGCCGAGACTTTCTCTTTTGATATTTCCTCCACTGCGGCTACAAGCTGCTCATCTGCGGGGGTGGGCTCGTATTCCAACTTCGCTTTCCCCACCGTTTCCACCAATTCGCTCTGAAATTCGATCAACTCACAAATCTGTAAGTGGGCGAATCTCAATGCCTCCAAGAGATCCGCCTCCGATATCTCGTGAGCACCACCTTCTACGCTGGCGATCGAATCGACCGTACCTGAGACGATCAGATCCAAGTCGCTTTCTTCTAGCTGAGTAAAGGTTGGATTGATTACAAATTGGCCATCTACGCGACCGACACGCACGGCACCCATCGGACCCTCAAAACAGATATCTGAGATACAAAGAGCAGCCGACGCTCCCAACATACCCAATACATCCGCGTCGTTCTCTCCATCGACAGAGAGAACTGTTATGTATACCTGAACCTCGTATGGGAACCCCTTAGGGAACATAGGTCTGATTTGGTGGTCAGTTAGTCGTGCACTCAGTGTTTCTTTTTCGGTCGGTCTGGCTTCGCGTTTAAAGATATTCCCTGGAATGCGCCCACCAGCATACGTTTTCTCTCGGTAATCCACAGTCAGGGGAAGAAATCCCCGATCTTCCGCATTCTTTGTTCTACAAGCCGTAACCAGCACGACGGTTTCGCCGTATTGAATCCACACTGCGCCATTGGCTTGTTTGCCAACTTTACCTGTCTCAATCGACAGCGTGCGGCCACCAAATTCCTTTTCGATTCTATGAATCATTATTCTCCTTTTGTCTTACCACCAGCCTAACGCCGCAATCCAAGATTCTTGATTAATTCTGCATATTCCGTTGGATTCTGCTTTTGATAATACGACTGCAGGCGGCGGCGTTTCCCAATAAGTTTCAGTAAACCGCGTCGCGTTCCAAAGTCTTTGTCGTGATCCTTCAAATGTCTGGTTAGATTCGAGATGCGTTCCGTCAAGATGGCAATTTGCGAGGAGGCTGATCCGCTATCCTTTTCGTTTGCACCGTACTTCTTTACCAGCTCGTGCGTTTTTTCTGAACTAATTGACACTATTATTTCCTCCACTCACAGGTGAAATTCATTCTCAGTAAACCAGTCGCGGGCTTGCCGAATGTCTTCTCGTATTTGCTCGACGAGAGTTTTCCGATCATTGAATCGTATCTCGTCACGCAACTGCCAAGTTAAAGTGACAAAGAGCTTCTTGCCATAGAGGTTGCCCTCGTAATCCAACAGGTGTAATTCGAACACCAAGCCTTGTCCAGCAAACGAAGGACGATAGCCGAAATTGGCGACGGCTTGGTAAGTACCTTCGTCCCACTTGACCACGGCCGCGTATACGCCAGGCGAAATTGTTGTGTCGTCATCCAAGTCCAAGTTTGCCGTGGGGAACCCCAAGCTCTTCCCTCTGGAATCCCCGGATACGACCACGCCACTGATTGTACTCAACGAGGCCGCCAAGATTGCGGTCCCATCAGCACTAGCCCAACTAGTTGGCATGGGCCAGTTCACGGAAAACGCGCAACGGTTTTAACAACTCCTGTTCTGTGTGCCATTCGCCGATACCAAACAGGTCGCGGTGGTCATTGAACACGGCACATACATTCGCCGCATTCGTTGGCAGCGGATGAGAAATGGCTTTCCCGTGAGTGAACGAATCCAATTGGACATCGCTAAGCTCCACCTGTTCGAGGTCACTCAAAGCCTTGTGGGGCGGCACGTAACAGGATTCGAGCTCGCCTTTTAATGCAGCCTGCTCTAGTTCCGCCAGCGACAAGGCCATGCCCAGGGTCATGCTGCCCACCCGTGTACGTCTGAGGGTACTGACGTACGCCCCGCATCCCAATAGCTCGCCCAAATCGTTGGCGAGAGTACGAACGTAGGTCCCCCGTGAACAACTGATTTGCAGCTCCAAGCGGGGAAACTCATATCTATCCACTGCCAACACCCTGATCGTTACGGGCCGAGCAGCCAATGGAACAGCCCGATTCTGCCGAGCAAGTTCGTAGCTACGTTTTCCTGCCACCTTGATAGCAGAGTACGCCGGTGGCCGCTGCATGATCCGGCCTTGGAAATGTCTCAAGCCCTGCTCGATATCCGTTAAGGATGGCGTTCCGGCCTTTTTGATCGGCGTCAAGACACCTTGCGCATCAAAAGTGTCACTGACGGCGCCAAGTTCCACCCGAACCAGGTAATCCTTTTCGCCCGCACTTAACCACTCGTTCATTCGTGTGAATCGGCCCGTGCAGAGCACCAGAACTCCAGTTGCCAACGGATCTAGCGTGCCGCAATGACCAACCCTACGTTCGTTGACGATACGCCGCACCTGAGCAACCACATCGTGAGAAGTGGGGCCACTTTCCTTGTCGAGGACAAGAATGCCTGTATTCCTATTCTGCTCAGGCATCATTCTTCACGACGCTGTCGATCAATGCAGAAATTTGGGCCGCTCGCTCTGCCGTTCCATCGTAGGCAACATCAATGGTCGGCGTGTAACGCAATTGCACACGTTTTGCCACCTCACGGCGAATGAAGCCCAAAGCATTTTTAAGTGCAGCCATCGCCACTTTCTTTTCTTCTTCGGTGCCAACTAGACTGACGAACATTTTAGCAGTACGTAAATCCTTACTGATCTCTGCATCTACAACCGTCACCATTTGAGTGCGCGGATCTTTGAGCTGCATCACAATGGCACTGAGTTCCCGATGCAGTAAGTGACGCACCCGATTGACTCGATGTTCTGACGCCATTCAACAAGGCACAATTGAATAATCGAGCAGTTCAACACGTCTATCCTGCTCAATGAAGTCGACGGTTTTGGCTAAAACGCTGTCGGCGTGTTTAGCCGCATTACTGACTACTGCCATACCCAACGTGCTGCGTTGCCACAGATCGTTTTGGTCAACCTCTGATACAGAGACGTTAAATCGATTGTGAATCCGCTCCTTGAGACTCTTGATAACACCGCGCTTGTCTTTTAGGGAGGAACTTGCAGGCAGAAAAAGCTGCACTTCACATGCAAAAACAACCACCTGGAAATCCGTCCTACTCCTCCAGAGTACGGGCCGTCTCTATCACTTCTACTACCTCGATTTTGTCCCCTTCCAAGATTTCCTCAAAACCCTCCACACCAACTCCACACTCGAAACCTTCTAAGACTTCTCGAACATCGTCCTTGAATCGTCGGAGAGAAGATATTCCACCCTTGAATAACACCTCGTCTTCGCGGACTATGCGCACCTTGTGGTTCCGAGTGATCTTGCCGCTATTAACCATACAACCGGCAATGGTACCCATGCGAGATGAGCTAAAGATCTCTCGCACCTCAAGGCTTCCGATAAGCCGCTCTTCTAAAGACGGCGCCAACAAACCGGTGAGCGCAGCTTTTACTTCTTCGAGAACCTCGTATATAACCTTGTAATGGCGAATCTCCACACCGTTCTTTTCGGCCATTTCCCGTGCTGAAGCTTC
>CAYNZV010000053.1:28366-30218 GCA_964401715.1 uncultured Gemmatimonadaceae bacterium
CGTTTGAGCTGCTGGCGTTTCTGGCTGAGCTCTCGGGCGTCACGCTCCGCCACGGTGACAACGAAGCTGTCCCCTGCTTGTGGTATTCCGGTGCCACCGAGCACTTGTACCGGAATCGAGGGGGTTGCTTCTTCCACCATATGGCCGGCGTCATCGAGCAACGCGCGCACACGGCCATTGTAAACACCGGTTATGAAAGGATCGCCTTTGCGCAACGTGCCATCTTGCACCAACACTGTAGCTACCGGACCACGCCCCTTGTCCAGCTTTGCTTCAACGATCGTACCACGCGCCCTCTTTTCGGGAATTGCCTTCAATTCGAGGAGGTCCGCTTCTAACAATATGAGCTCAAGTAGGTTATCGATATTTTGTCCGGTCTTTGCGGAGATTTCAGCGCAAGACACCTTGCCTCCCCATTGTTCAACTAATACATCGCGCTCGGACAGCTCGCGTTTGATCCGGTCCGGATCGCTTGCCGGCAGGTCGACCTTGTTGATGGCGACGATGATCGGAACCTGGGCAGCCTTCGCGTGATCGATCGCTTCTATGGTTTGCGGCATTACGCTGTCGTCGGCAGCAACGATCAACACGACGATATCGGTTACGCGTGCACCCCGCGCCCGCATCGCTGTGAATGCTGCGTGCCCAGGAGTGTCGAGAAAGGTAACCCGACGACCATCTTCCACCTGGACTACGTACGCTCCGATGTGTTGGGTGATGCCGCCGGACTCTCCTTCTGCGACGTTGGTATCTCGAAGACGATCGAGAAGCGAGGTTTTCCCGTGATCGACATGTCCCATAACGGTTACCACTGGTGGACGAGGGTGCGGTTCACCAACCTCTTCCTCTTCCGCGACCTCTTCAAACTCTTCAACTTTTTCCACCTCCATGGGCACCACTTCGAAACCGAACTCGTCGGCAACGGTGATGATGGTGTCCATGTCTAGCCTCTGATTTATAGTCACCATGAGTCCCAACTGCAAACAAGCCCCGATGACGTCCGTAGGCTTAACTCCCATCTGTTCGGCCAGATCGGAAACGGCGACAAACTCGCCGATGGTAAGTTGGGGAATTTCCCGCAGGTCATCCTCATCACCATCCTTGCGAACCCGCTCATACCGCTTGCGTGTTCGATTCTCGCCCAACTGAGTAAGAGTTTTGCGAACATTTTCTCTGGCGGTTTTTCGATCAACCTTGGGCCGACGTTTGTTACGACCACGCCCACCCATTACATGGCTGGGAGGTGCCCCCTCGCTCCGTGGTTGCGTCACCGGCTCCCCGTCGCGACGATCCCGACGTTTTCTCCGACGATCATCGTCGTCTTTTGTGGGCAGTGGAGCCTCAGGTCTGAATTCGCGCGATATGCCGACGCGGGCACCGCCACTACGAGCGGTTCGCTTGTTTGTGACCCGAGACGCTTCGGAATCTTGATGCTTACGGGTTGCAGCGGCATTAGCTTGTTCTTTCTTGCGGACTTCTTCTTTTTCTTTTTGCCGCTTGACCTCCTGGATCGAACTCTGTTTCTCTTCTTCGATCTTGTGCGTTATCGCCTGCAACATGTTTTCGGTCACGACGCTCATGTGGCTCTTAACATCGTGCCCCATCCCCTTGAGCATCGAGATCAGTGCATCACTGGATAACTTCTGTTCTTTGGCGACCTGGTATACTCTGCGCTTTTCCACTGAGTGGACTCTCCCGCGAAATTCTAAATCGATTGTGTTCCCGAACCGGACGCATCTGTGCCTGCGGGGCCGAGATCATCGACGCCAGGTTCCGCACCTCCCGATTCGGAGTCCGCATTGCCGGACTCCGATATCGGATTGGTTTGCTCATCTCGAGGACTTGGTTTAGC
>CAYNZV010000054.1:0-29998 GCA_964401715.1 uncultured Gemmatimonadaceae bacterium
TGTCCGTCATTCGGCTCTGTTTTGGCAAGTAACTGTCGCCGCCAATCATACCAGCGCCAAACCAATTTAGGATCGCGCTCGAAGGCTGCTGCAGTCGCCAGATCCTCGAAGTTGTACTGTTGCCACAGACCTGATTGCGCCTCGCGAAAGGTAGGCACGCCGCTTTCCGCGGATATGCCAGCTCCCGTCAATACCACGATCCGCTGTGCGTCGCACATCCGTTTGACAAGCTCAGTGGGTATCTGGACACGGAGTCCGGTCATTGCCTAAGCAGCTTGTTTGTCGATTTTTCCATAAGTATACTAGTCTGCAACAGAGCTTTTCTGGTCCCTTCGGGGCACCAAGGTATTCTGTTAGTCAATGATCCCCTTGCGCAAAGTGGAAGTAAGACGCCTTTACAAAGAAGCGATCCAGAATTATCCACTTCAAGCAGAGATCGCCTTTCTGCTACAAAGCTTGGATGATCCCTTGAACGTCGGATCGATGTTTCGCATCGCCGATGCATGCGGCGCTTCAGAACTTTTCCTTACCGGCCGCACGCCGATTCCGCCGCACGAAGAGATCGATCGTACCTCGCGAGGGCACGAACGACGCGTGGTCTGGCGTCATATTCCACAGATTGCTGAGGCGATGGGCACGGCCAAAGAGGAGGGATATCACTTGGTGGCGTTGGAGACGGCGCAGGGAGCGAAGTGCTTTCTCGAATACGAATTCCCGAGGAAGATATGCCTTGTATTGGGGAACGAGAGCAAGGGCGTCTACCCGTCGACCCTTACTCATTGTGAAGGTGCGGTGTTTGTCCCGATGTACGGGAAGGGACCGTCGATGAACGTTCATGTGGCGGCGGCCCTGGTGGCGTATCGAGTCGTGCTGGGTAGCGGCTCAGGCATTGAGCGATGAATGTATCACAGTTGTTAACCAAATCGGCGCACAGTTTCCCCACTCGGGATGCCCTCATTTGCGGTGTACAACGCTGGACTTATGAGGCGTTCGAAGCGCGAGTGAACCAGTTGGCAAACGGATTTGTGGAACTGGGATTGCGACCCGGGTCTCACGTTGCCCTGTTGATGTACAACTGCCCACAGATGTTGGAAGCACTTTTTGCTTGTTTCAAAGTGGGATGTGCAGTCGTACCGATCAATTTCCGGCTGCATCCCAACGAGTTTGCCTACGTGATTGATCACTCGCAAGCAGAGGGTCTAATCACCTCGCCAGAATTTTCCGGCGCGGTTGTCGAGATGACCGAGAAGATTCCGCATTGTCGCCACTTGGTTTCGCTGAAGCCAGGTTTTAAAGGCCATTTGTCTTACGACGATCTGATGATGGGGCAACCGGTTACTTTTCGGGACTACGAAGCGGCCCCTGACGACGTGGCTTGGTTATTCTACACCTCGGGCACTACAGGCCGTTCCAAAGGTGCCATGCTGACCCATCGCAACTTGATGGCCATGTCCATGTGCTTCTACGCCGGCATGTGCTCCGGGCCAACCGACCACGAAGCGGTGCTGCACGCTGCACCGCTTTCACATGGCAGCGGTCTTTACGCGTTGCCAAATGTGGGTGTCGCAGCGACTAACGTGATTCTCCCAGAGAAGTCTTTTGATGCGGACACCGTGCTAAGTGCCATTGAGGAGCATCACATCACCAATATGTTTGTCGCCCCCACCATGTTGAAACTGGTTGTGGATGCTCCGCGATTGAATTCTTACGATCTGTCCAGCATGCGGTCCTTCATCTATGGCGGTGGGCCGATGATGGTGGACGATTTGATCAAGGCGATGGAACGACTAGGGGATCGTTTGGTGCAACTCTACGGGCAGGGGGAGTCGCCCATGACCATTACATACCTCTCTCATCATGACCACGTCTTGGCAGGCGATGAGGACCAAACGAAACGTTTAGCGTCTGCAGGCAGACCCCACGTCAACCTAGAGGTTCGGATAGTCGATGAGCACGATAACGAACTGCCTGCGGGTCAGATGGGAGAGATCGTGACGCGGTCCGACTTGGTGATGAAGGGATACTGGCGCGATGCAGAGGCGACTGCAGCCAGTCTCAAGAATGGCTGGTTGCACAGCGGCGATATGGGTTACCTGGACGAGCGGGGGTATCTATTTCTGATGGACCGGTCGAAGGACATGATTATCAGTGGTGGTGAGAACATCTACCCGCGAGAGATCGAGGAAGTGATCGTAACCATGGCCGGTATCCGCGAGGTGGCGGTCATCGGGGTTCCCGATCCCAAGTGGGGCGAGGCCGTACACGCCGTGGTTTCGCTGGAACCCGGCGCATGTGTTACGGCTGACGAGATCATCGAGTGCTGCCGGGACAACATCGCTAGCTACAAAAAACCGAAATCGGTAGAGTTCGTCGACGAGCTTCCCAAAAATAACTACGGAAAAATCGTCAAGAAGGATCTGCGTGAGCTGTACTGGCAGGACAAGGACCGCAAGGTATGACGAGACTGGTTAGCTATCTCGGTGCCCCGCTTTTTGGTCATGACGGTGTACAGATGCCACGGCACGTTATTTGAGCGATTGAATCGCAGGTAGAACCGAGGTACGATGTAGTGTCTCATGTGCATTGAAATCAACTCAAACTTATGGGTGTCTGCTGATCCACTGTGAGCGGCAGTAATCCAATTGGGCCAGCGAGCAACGAGCTGTTGATGCACTCGCTGGTTTTGTGCTCCGATGATATAGATCGCGAACCTCGTTTTCAACATACGAAACAGTGATTCTTGCCTTACGCCTACGGTCATGAAGATCTACCGAACTACTAGCGCACGAGATTCTCCTGATATTGGTCACGTAGCACGCGACGCATCACCTTGTTCGAAGCTGTTCTTGGCAAGTTGTCTACCGTGACTACGTCATGCAATCTGAAGAGCGGATTCAGGTTTTCCTTCAAGGCCGCTTGCATCTGCTCACGCAGTTTCTCGATCGGTTCTGCCACTACGGCGTAGACAACCAGTAGGCAAGGTCCGCCATATGGCGGCTGTATCGCGACAGCTGCTGTTTCGAAAACGCCGTTTATGCCACTGACGGCATGCTCTATCTCGACAGAACTCACTTTGATCCCGCTCAGGTTCATGGTGTCGTCGGTCCTGCCGTGAGCGCGGTAGTAGCCGTTAGCTAGTTTCTCCATCCGATCCCCGTGACGTCTGAGTTCCAAACCCGTCTCTGACTTGGGTACTCCACTGAAGTAGGTAGCATGATGGTCGCCGTTGAGTAGCTCGTTGGACAGACCGATAGACGGTGGCTCGATGAATAGCTCCCCGTTCTTGACCTTTTTCCCCTCGTCGTCGGCAATTGCAATGTCGAGGCCAAGGGCAGCCGTACTGAATGTCGCCGGAGCCGCTGGCTGAACCATCGTTCCCGTTATGTATCCGCCCCCGATCTCGGTTCCCCCACAATATTCGATTACCGGCTTGTAGCCAGCACGCGACATCAGATACAACATGCCGTCTGGATCGGAGCACTCTCCAGTTGAGCTGAAGCAGCGTATCTTGCTCCAATCGAGTCCGTTCAAACAATCGGATCCCCGCCAGGCGCGAACGGTACTGGGGACGACACCCAACATATTCACGCCCGTCTCCGCAATGAACTGGCCGAATTCCCGTTGGGTAGGCGCACCGTAATACAAGCCGATGCTAGCTGAGTTGATCAGTGCGGCATAGATCAACCAGGGTCCCATCATCCAACCAAGGTTGGTGGGCCAAGCTACCACTTCGCCTGGATGAATGTCCTGGTGAAGGTAGCCGTCGGCGGCGCATTTTATCGGCGTGGTCTGAGTCCACGGTATCGCTTTGGGTTCCCCGGTGGTTCCTGAAGAAAACAAGATGTTGGTGGGATCGGCCGGACACCGCGCTACGGCGTCGAAGCTGGAGGACTCGGCGAGGAAATCCGACCACCACAGGTCTTGCTTTCGCAGTGTGCACGAAGGCTGCTCCGGTACCCACGGCACCACAACGGTGGCGCCACCACCGGCTTCAACAACCTTGGGGTAGAGCGGAAATTCTCTGCTGCCGCGTACTATCCTGTCCTGCGTGAACACCAGCTGGGCAGGTGCGATGCGCAGACGCGTAGAAATTTCTTGGGGCACAAAGCTATCGGCTATGGAAACAACAACTGCTCCAGCCTTGACAATGCCGAGATAAATAGCCACCGCTTCCACTGTCATTGGCATGTAGATAGCGACACTGGCACCGGGAACGATGCCGCGTCTGACTAGTCCTTGTGCTACCCGATTGCTCATAACCTGCAGCTGGCCGTAGCTGATCCGGTCAATATCGCCCCCTTCCGGTTGGAAGATGATGGCGGTCCGGTTTCCAGGGGTGTTGAAACAGCTGTTGGCGATGTTCAAGCGGGCCTCAGGAAGCCAGTCCGACGTTTCCCCGCAAGTTTGGGGATCTCCGACAGCGGTGGGAGGTGTGTCGAAAGAGATCTGCAAACGGGCTATCATCTTTTCCCAGAAAGCTATGCGGTTCCGTGCCGACCATGCATGCAACTCTTGGTAGCTTTGAACGCCGAGCTCGACCATGAGCTCATACAAATGGGTAGATTGGATTTCTGCTTCCGAGGGGAACCATGCCGGGGGCGGGCCAAGCTCCGGACTCCAGTCCGCGAAAGCCGCGGCGAACAACATCTTGTGAACCGCAAACGGATGTGCTGGTAGCAACAACCGTCGGGAGATATCGTTCCAACGTTCAGTTGCCGAAGACAGCGACAAACATCTAGCGACCTCGTCCACTAGGGTGGTCGCTTCATCGCGCGCTAGGCCGGCATCGACCAGATCTTGTACGGTTATATCAGACATTTTAAAAGTGGATCAGAAAAAAAGGACGTTGACCGCGCAATCTCGCGCAAACAGATTATCCACAACTAGAGTGACCCATACTGCCGTGTAGATGGCAATCAAATCTCCGCTAGGTTTGGTTTCTGAACAGAAAGGTGGAAGCAATGCCAAAATCACTCGGGAAAACCACCCGTATCCGCGTCGGTGCGGCGCAGATGATTTCCGCCAACTGGGATCTTGCGGGCAATCTACACAAAGCGCTGGACTTCTGCGACCGCGCCGCAAAACGGAATGTACAGATCCTTTGTTTCCCCGAGTGCGCTAGTGTCGGATTCGATTGGGTCCAAAAGAAACCGCCCGCCGATCGCGTCCCAGCTGAGCCGATTCCCGGCCCCATGGTAGAAAGCTTTGCGAAGAAAGCTTCGGAAACTGACATGTATATCATTTTCGGTATGACGGAGAGACCACGTAGATCGCAACGACTTTACAACTCGGCCTTTCTCGTCGGCCCCCACGAAGGATATATCGGATGCTATCGCAAGGTTTTGTCCGAACGGGTATTTACTAACGGCCGTAACGCCGAGGTTTTCGAGACTCGCTACGGGACTGTGGGGATATTCATCTGTGCAGACATGAGATCACCGGACATTGCACGGCTTTTGGTTGCCAAAGGTGCCAAGATACTTTTCCAACCTACCAACTACTTCCACCCTGACGGGATCGCCATCAAAAATAGATATTTAGGAAAACACACGGCGCAACGAAGCCGGGCGATCGAGAACGGCGTGCACTTAGTTGTGGCGAACTCCGGTCGCGAGGAGTACGTAAACGACAGCCGCATCATCGCGCCGAACGGTCAGGGCCCAGAATCGCGACTGGCGCGCGCGACCCACAAAGAGCAAGTATTGGTCGCGGACATCGAATTTGACAACAACCGCAATCCGATCGTCCATCAAGCCAAGACCGCTCCGTGGTTGTTCAGGGAGATGGGTGAAACAATGGTACGTTTGGCTGGCAAGTGAACCTCACCATCTGCGTTATACCACTAAACTATGAGGTGATTGACAATGATTGATGAAAAGGTACTAGGGGTGTATCCCTCCGTCGGCACCCTAACACCGGCTGAGCAGGCGGAGTGGTACCGAAAAGTAGCAAAGGAGTGGGGAATAAATTGCTTTGAGATTCCGCTTCTTGCCGGTCAACCTCTGGCACCAGAGTTAGCAGAGGAACTCAAATCTTTGTCTTCGTCGATCGTCGTCACCATGGTCACGCAGCTGGCTATTGTTGGCCAGCAGGACACGAGTTATGGCTTGGCTGCGATCAACGAAACTTCGCGCGCAACCGCCGTTGTTGATATCCAATCCGCCATACAGCAAGCCGTTGGCCTAAGCAAGGCTGGGATCCGCGTACGCGCTATAGCGGTTCACGTAGGCAGACGCAGCGGCGATTTCATTTCCCATGCCATTGCATTCTATCGCAGCCTGGTAGAACTGAAAACGACCTTGGCCGCCGTTCTTGGCGACACCGTCCTGTCGGTGGAAATAACGGACAGCTGTCCCGACGACCATCCTATTCCTTTCCCTGCCGCGAAGAAGGCGCCCTTGGATACGCACCAGGTGCTGCAAACAGTGGCTACGGTGAACCGAGAAACAAACGGTCGCGACGTTTCCATGGTTGCGAACATAGGGCGTTTCATCGTCAACGGTGACGATCCGATCGCTGCGCTGGAGTCGTTGCTAACGGCCGGTGTACCATTTGAAGGGGTGATCATGTCCGGTGCTGGTGCCTCCAAAGATGGATTCACCGATTCCCACAATTCGCATCTTGATCCGGATTGCAACTTCACGGCGGAGGATGGCAAAAGCTGTGCCGATCTCATCGCCGCCAGTTCCCACCGCTCCTTCGTGGGCACTAAGAACAGCGTCGCGACCAACAAGGACGAGTTGACCACGGCGGAAGTCATTGCAGCTCAAGCGGAGTTGTTGAACTCGATCGTTACCTGATTGGGTCCGATCACGATCAAAGGAGAGGTCCTTTCGGTTTCGCTCGATCCCGACCGAGGTGCGGGTATCTCGGCATTTCAATATTACGCCCCAGGCGGACCAATTTCGCTCATGCCTACGGTGGGTGATCCTTTGTACGACCGCGACTCTTCCTGCTTCCTTATGGTCCCGTATTCGAATCGCATCGAAAATGGCGAGTTCTCGTTTCAAGGAAAGACCTACCGTCTAGACCATCCCGAAGCACACGCGATTCACGGTGACGTGCGCCACCGACCTTGGGCGCTTGTCGAGGCTACCACCGAGCGAGCCCTACTCGAGCTCGATTCAAGGCAACACGACAGAATGAATTGGCCATGGCCGTTTGTAGTTCGCGTCGAGTATCTCGTCAGCGGATCTACATTTGTTTCAAATCTGACACTCTTGAACATCGCCCACGAGCCTATGCCGGCCGGTTTAGGCTGGCATCCTTTTTTCAATCGCCGGCTGACGGGGCGCATCAACGACGTTCGACTGTGCTTCAAAACGGATAACATTTATCCGGACGCCAACCAGAACCGGATTCCATCCGGTCCTCCACGTGCACTCATTCCGGACGAGGACTTCTCCTCGCAGAAAATGCTACTCGATGATCGCGAGATCGACGCCTGCTATCGTGGCTACGACGGTGGAGGGTATATCTACTGGCCGGGTGCCAGGTTGCGGATCGATTTCGATTGCTCTCCAAGTTGTAGCCACTTGATCGTCTTCAATCCACCTTCACGGTCGTACTTCGCAGTGGAGCCGGTAACTAATGCCAACAACGGCGTAAATCTCCTCGCGGCGGGCGACACGGATTGCGGATTAAAGGTGGTGGAACCGGGAGAGAGGCTGGAGGCGCGGTTCCAACTTTCGGTTGTGCGCAACGAGTGAACGACAGGGAGCATTATGACTGATTCCAGCTACCGCGCAGGTATCATCGGACTAGGTTTCATCGGCGCCGGCGACCCGGTGTCAGGCGACGTTTTGGGGCAACGGGTAGAAGATTTGGGGGGAACTCATTTCGGTGCTCTGACTGCCCATTCCCGCGTCCAACTGGTTGCTGGAAGCAGTCGCGACGAAGGGCGACGCCGACGATTTGCCGAACGTTCAGGGCTGCGAACCTATGCCGATTGGCGCGAGATGTTGGATACGGAAGCGTTGGACATCGTCAGCGTTGCGACCTATACCAACGTGCGTGCAGAGATCGCGATCGGGTGTGCTAAGAAAGGAATCCGCGCGATCTACTGCGAAAAACCGATCGCCAGTACTGTCGCGGACGGAGAAAAGATGGTGGTCGCTTGCCAGACATTGGGATCGTTGCTCGTGGTGAACCACAACCGACGTTTCGAGTCTAATTACCGGCAGCTGCGCGATCAGATCAGGGCGGGAAAGCTGGGCCGCCTGACCTCGGTGATGGTACAATGGACTAGTGGTCGACTGGGCAATGTCGGCACCCATATGTTCGATGCGGTGCGCATGCTGACCGGCCGTGAAGTCGTGGGTGTTTCAGGAATTCTCGACAACGCCGGCAAGCCGGACTGTCGCGGCGACCAGTTCCGCGACCCTGGAGGTTGGGGGTTGCTGCGCCTCGAAGATGGGATCATGGCTAACGTGTCAGCACCCGATTATGGTATGGTGCCGCCGCAAATCACCATTTGCGGAACGGAAGGCCGCGCCGACGTGTCGTTGGACATCCAGATCGAATACATCGATGGAGCGTTGGAATCGCTGCGGCGAACGGCGGGATCGAACATGGACGTCGCCGTCGATGAGATCGTCGCCGACCTCGATGCCGGGACTCATTTCTCTGATCTCGGGAAAGAGGCGGTGCGCACCCTCGAAGTCATTGCCGCATTCCATGTTTCCGCAGGAAGGAACGGCTCATGGGTTGAACTTCCCCTACAGAACACCGAAAAGACAATTGTCGTAAATAGCGGATGATACCGTTAACACAAAGCGAAGAAGGCTGTTTTGAAATCTAACGAGAGCAGATTCGAAAACGCAGAAATTGGGAACGGCTGTCAAATCGACGACAACGTCATTTTAGGATATCGTTTTCATGCTGACTGCGGTCCGACTCATTTGGGTAGGGAGTGCAGCCTGAGAGCGGGCACAGTGATCTATGGTGACGTGATTATTGGCAACTACTTCCTCGGCGGCCACAACATCGTCATCCGTGCGCAGGTGCGTACGGGTGACCACTGTGCTATGGGAAACCACTCGGCTATAGAGGGGATTGTACGTCTGGGCACTGGGGTTCGCATCATGTCCCATACCTACATACCGTCGCGCACCTGGATCGGTGACCACGTTTTCATCGGGCCAGGCGTCACTTTTCTGAACGACAAATATCCCTATCGTCGCGATCCCGCGCCCACGCCGCGAGGTGCAACACTCGAAAATGACGTAATGATCGGCGGAGGGTCGACAGTTCTTCCGGAAGTCACCATCGGTGAGCGCAGCTTCATTGGTGCCGGCACGTTGGTGAACAAGGACGTACCGCCGCGCAGCTTGGTGATCGGTGTACCTGGTCAGGTCTCACCCTTGCCAAAAACACTGGACTGTCCGAACACGCGTGCGTACACCACTTCAAGTTATGATCTCTGGGACCAGAACAAGAGTTATACCGGAGGCAATGAATGGCCTGAGGATTGGCCGGAAACTTTTGTATAGCTGTAGTTTGCGCGATCGATACGGACAGCAAATCTTGTGGACAATACTATTCAGCGTACTTATCTTTCTTAGCAAGAAAGAGATTTGCCCCTCCCGGCTCCTCCCGCTCTCCCTGAGAAATGATTCGCAGTAATCGCGTGCCCCTGTATCTCACCTCGATTGCCAAGATTGCAGTCCCCCCGATCGGGCGCAGAGCTGATTGTTAGCGAAAAATACTACCTAATTCGAAAGGAGTCATTCCATGGCTTTTTCCTACACGAACGGTCGTGGCAAAACGTACATCTTGCACTCCAAAACCACGACGTTAAAAAATGGCAATACCCAAACCATCTATTTTTTTGCCGGTGAAGAGAAGGAAGGGTCGTTGGATGCCGTTCCGGCTGGTTACAAAGTATCGGAAACCAAAAATGGATTGCCGGTGTTGAAGCGCGATAGCTGACTCCAGGCGTTTCGCTACGGACTTCAAGAGGCTTTGCCGTGCGGCAGAGCCTCTTTTTTGCGTTCTTGCATTTGTAACTGGATTTGGCAATTTCTCTGCACAATTCAGGGAGGTGTCGCTTGGCTAGTACGAAAAAAGTTCGATGGGGGATCATAGGGTGCGGTGATGTCACCGAAGTGAAGAGTGGACCAGCATTCCGCAAAGCCGAGAACTCGGATCTTGTGGCGGTAATGCGCCGAAACGGCGAGTTGGCTAAGGACTATGCCCGTCGGCATGACGTTCCAACATGGTATGATGATGCGGACAAACTGATCGATGACCGGAATGTCGATGCCGTCTACGTAGCTACTCCGCCCGGTTCCCACGCCGAATACGCAATCAAGACCGTCGCCGCTGGCAAGCCGGTTTACGTGGAGAAACCGATGGCTCGCTCGTACGCCGAGTGTGAGTCCATGCTCGAAGCCAGCGAGAAGGCGGGCGTGGGTCTCTACGTGGCGTATTATCGCCGCGCACTTCCCTCTTTTATCAAGACTAAGGAGTTGATAGCGAGCGGAGCCATCGGCAAGGTGAGATACGTGAGTACCGAGTTAGTGAGCCCACCATCTCGCGAAGATGTGGAAGGACCTATGCGCTGGCGGGTGAAACCAGATTTCTCCGGAGGAGGTTATTTCTTCGATCTGGGATCCCATCTTCTCGACTATCTCGACTTACTTTTCGGACCTATCGAAGAGGCTGCGGGAAGAGCAGCGAACCAGGCCGGACTCTACGAACCGGAAGACTTGGTGATGGCGAACTACAAACTGCCCGGAGGCATACAGGGAAGTGGAGTATGGTGCTTCACTGCCGGTGTAGCAGCTGCAGTGGATTCTACTAAGGTAGTTGGCGATTGCGGCGAGTTAACCTTCGGTACTTTCGATTTCAGACCGGTACGGTTAGCAAACGACAGCGGCGTCGAGGAATATGACTTTCCGGTTCCGCAACACGTACAACAACCGTTGGTCCAGACCATAGTGGACGAATTGCGAGGTATTGGAACCTGTCCGAGTACCGGATCCAGCGCGGCACGGACCAGCAAAATTATGGATGAGATTGTCGGACGCTCGCCATGAAGTCTCAGCCGTCGCGCAACAATTCGGCGACGTCTCTTGCGAAGTAGGTCAGCATCATATCCGCACCGGCGCGTTTGATCGCGGTCAGTACCTCCATCATCGCCAACTCACCATCAATCCAGCCCTTTTCCGCTGCTGCGCGGATCATGCAGTACTCTCCTGACACGTTGTACGCGGCAACGGGGATGTCAAACGCTTTCCGCGCCGCAGCAATCACGTCGAGATAGGCCAACGCGGGTTTTATCATGACCACATCGGCGCCTTCTTCTATGTCGAGCTCGATTTCGCGGAGTGCCTCCCGACGGTTGGCCGGATCCATTTGATAGGTCTTTTTGTCTCCCTTTTTGGGTGCTGACAACAAGGCGCCGCGGAAGGGTCCGTAAAAGCAAGAGGCGTATTTGGCCGAATAAGCGAGGATGCCAACCTGCTGGAATCCTGCTGCATCCAACGCCTCGCGAATGGCGCCCACTCTGCCATCCATCATGTCGGAAGGTGCAACCCAGTCGACTCCCGAATCGGCATGAGAGACCGCCATTTTGCACAATACCTCAACTGTCTCGTCGTTTATGACTTCGCCGTCGACGACCAGACCATCATGTCCGTGCACGGTATACGGGTCCAACGCCAAGTCTGTCTGCACGCACAGATCTGGAAGTTCCTTTTTCAAAGCTCGAACAGCTCGCTGGATCAAGCCGTTGGAGTCGTAAGCTTGCGTTCCCTCTTCGTCTTTTTGTTCACAATAGCCGAAGAGATTTACTGCCGAGATGCCGAGTTCCCAAAGTTCATTACACTCCCGTGTCAGCTCGTCGATAGAAAAACGGAACTGACCCGGCATCGTGTCGATGCTTTCGCGCACACCGCCACCTTCCTTAACAAACATGGGGTAGATCAGATCCGACACCTCGACGATTGTCTCGCGGACCATACCACGAATGGCTTGGGTCCGTCTCAGGCGGCGAGGTCGCTGCACAAGGTCCATAGGACTTCCTTTGGGTTGAGTTCGAACCTATTTTGGCGTGTCGAAAAGCTAGACATTGCCTCACCCGTTGTCCATAATCCCGTGTAGATCGGAGGATGAATGAACTCTAGCCGCGAGTGCGTCTCGCAGATCGAACTGGAAGAAAACATTACCGCACGAAGATAACTAAGAGCGATCATGAAATACCGGCCGATGAGCCTCTCGATTTCTGGAATAGCGACGAAGGAATGACTCCGTACGATCTTCTTCTGGCTGTCCTGGGATCGTGTGCCTCGATGACATTTCGCATGTACGCCGACCGCAAGGAGTGCCCGTTGGGATCTGTCACTGTCCGTTTACGTCACGACAGAATCCACGCGCCCGACTGTGAACAGCGTGAAACCAACAGGGGGTATATCGATCACATCGAAAAAAAGCTGAGCGCCGACCTCGATTCCCAGCAGCGCCAGAATCTCCAGGTAGTCGCTGACCACTATCTCGTGAATTGCACGTTGCAGTCAGAGGTAATTCTGGCCAACGCTGCATCCGTGTAAAGGCATTGCCTGCGCGTTCGTTTTGCTAAGAAGAAAAGGATTGATTCAGGTAGCCGGCATCTTGGATCAGCGCGAAGCAGAGATGCTCCTTGGCGCAGGCGCAGATCTGCTGGGTTTCCCTTTGGGATTGGACGTCAACGCGGAGGACATCGGCGTCGACGAAGTGCGAAGGATCGTCCAAGCGCTGAAGATCCAGCGGCGAGCAACGGTTATCACCTATTTGCGCAGGGCCCGGGATGTGATAGACTTGTGCAATGCGGTCGGTTCAAGAAAGCTCCAGCTTCACGGAGAAATCGAGCTCCAACAACTAGTCGCCATCAGGGCGTTTTTTCCGGACCTTTTCATCATCAAGAGTTTGATCGTTGGAGCCGATCCCCTGGCGGAATTGCGCTGCCGGGCGGAGCAGTATGAGCCGCATGTAGATGCTTTCATCGTCGATACTTACGACCCGACCAGCGGCGCCTCGGGGGCAACTGGCAAGGTCCACGATTGGCAAGTGAGTAGCACTTTGGTGTGCCATTCGCGGCGGCCGGTCTTGCTCGCTGGTGGCTTGTCCGCTAACAACGTCGCACAAGCAATTGGCGTTGTGCAGCCGGCGGGTGTCGATGTTCACACTGGAGTGGAAGACCGCAGCGGTCGCAAGGATCCGGAACTGGTCGCACGTTTCATCGATTCGGCGCGCACTGCATTGGCTGAGATTGACTCAGCTGATTCGGCAACGACAAAACAAAGGGGTTGAGCAATTGAAATTGGCTGGTAAAAACGCTTTGGTTGCGGGCGGTGCAACTGGAATCGGTCGTGCTACCGCTGAACTCTACGCCAGCGAAGGTGCGGCGGTGGCCATCATAGACTACAATGTTGAGGAGGGTGAACAGGCGGTCGATCAAATCAGATCGCTTGGCGGCAAGGCTTCCTTTTGCAAGGTGGACGTTCGTAAGGAAGAGGACGTGGCGGCTGCTCTGCAGGAGATCGATGCTGATTACGGTAGTCTAGACGCGGTTGTCTGCTCTGCCGGTGTGCTCCGGGGTGCGTCGCGCAACATTACCGAACTGACAATGGACGAGTGGTCGGACACCATCGATACGAATCTGACTGGCGTGTTCCTGACCGTCAAACATGCTGCGGGCATGATGGAAAAAGCCAACAAGTCTGTCCTGATGGTGATTTCTTCTGGAGCAGGCGTTTACGGTGGGAGTTCGTCGTTGCCTTACGCGGCCAGCAAGGGTGGTTTGTATGGAATGCGATTCAATTTGGAAGGAGCGCTTGCGCCTCTTGGCGTCCGGGTCCATATCATCTGTCCTGGGAGCATCACCACGCCGCTCAAAGTGCAAAACATGATAGAGAATGCAGAAAGACGAGGCGAGGATCCGGGTGCCGCCGAAAAAGAAGCGAACACCTTGGGAGATCCGCTCGGCATCGCGCGTATTCTAGTGATGCTGGCCTCCGAGGATGGCGAGTATATGCGTGGGACGGTGAGAACGCGATAACCACGAGGAAATCGAGATGGGAAAAATCGACTACAACGACTACGACCGAGAAATCTGGGAAAAAGAACTGGAAGAATACGTTCCAGACGTCATTTACGATATGCACACCCACGCTTGGTCTGATGAGCACAGGGGTACCAATACCGGTCCGGCAATCGGACTGCGAATGGAGATTGACTATCAGGACCACTTGGACTGGGCAGCCAAACTCTATCCCGAACGCGAGATACACTACCTAGTTTTGGGAACACCTGTGGTTGGTGGCGATCTAAAGGGCCACAACGATTGGATGGCCGCCGAGTTTGCTGCCGATTCAAAATCCGAGATCAACATGATGGTTACTCCGGACATGACCCAAGAGTATGTGGCCGAGCAGGTGAGAAAGCACGATTTCTTCGGACTTAAGCCTTATCGCCTATTTGCGCCGGATCCCGAAAACGGCCGTATGTGCGATTTCCTGCCAGAGCCGTTCATAGAACTGGCACACGATATGGGCTTGGCAATCACCATGCACATGGCGAAAAAGACCGGGCCCGCCGATGTTGAGAACATGGTTGATCTGCAGGAATACACGCGCAAGTACCCCCGAGCGCAATGGATCCTTGCACACTGCGCTCGCTCCTTCAACTGCTTCATGATGGAAGATGCGATTCACTATCTCGCCGATCTACCGAACATCTGGTATGACACCTCTGCCGTGAACGACCTCTATGCTCACTATCTGTTGATGAAGCACGAGGATCGCACGCGAGTAATGTTCGGATCCGACAATATCTGCGCCGGGTGCGCGCGGGGAAAATACGTTACTTGGGGACGCGGATGGGCCTTTTTCGAAGGCGATGAAGGCGCCGCCCATTGCGACGGGCGCGCAACGTACGTGATCTACGAACAATTGCGGCAGGAAAAGCAAGTAGCTGAGATGTTGGGACTTAGCAGGTTTGAAATCGAAAATCATTTTTCCGGGAACGCCAAACGCTTTGTAGCCCAAGTCAGAGCAAACCGCAAGGTTTGAGGGTTGGCGCTTCACAAGTCCGCGAGCGAGCTGAGTACGCTAAATGAAACAACCCGATCCGATTCGACTCATTAACAGCGTTGCTCCCATTCGCATCTGCGACAACGGCGGTTGGACGGATACCTGGTTTGCCAAACACGGTAAGATCTTCAACATCGGTGTTTATCCGTACGCCGAGGTACAGCTCCAAGTGTTCAAGAGGGATCAGGTGCCAAATCGGGTGGTGATTCATGCGGAAAACTACGGCGAACGATATTCCGTGCAACAAGAGTCGGGAGGTTGGACCCAGCACCCATTGCTGGAAGCGGCCATAGAGTACATGGGCGTCCCCGACGAAATTGCCTTGGAGTCGACGATCTACTGCGAAGCCCCTGCGGCTTGTTCCACCGGCACCTCTGCCGCGGTTACGGTTGCTCTGGTGGGTGCCCTCGATTTGCTCACACCCGGGCGTCTGACGCCCTACGACCTCGCCCTATCGGCACAACGAATTGAAACCGATATGCTCAAACAGCAATGCGGCATTCAAGATCAGTTGTGTTCCGCCTTCGGTGGCATAAACTACATCGAGATGTTCGATTATCCTCATGCGGCCGTTTCCCAGCTGCACGTCCCTAATTCAACTTGGTGGGAGTTGGAACGACGCCTGATGCTGGTCTTCCTGGGAAAATCGCACAGTTCCTCGCAAGTCCACGAGAAGGTGATTGCAGACTTGGAGGGAGAAGGTCCGGATTCGGTAAAACTGGAGGATTTGCGCCAGACTGCCGAAAAAGCTAGGGATGCGGTGTATGCCGGAGACTTTCGGGCATTGGGGGCATCGATGTCTGAGAACACCGCCGCTCAGGTTCGGCTTCATCCCGATCTCGTCAGCGCCGATGCACGGGCAGTGATCGAGATTGGTCGGGAACATGGAGCCCTCGGTTGGAAAGTAAACGGTGCCGGTGGTGACGGGGGGTCCATCTCGCTCTTAGCTGGGCTGCATTCCCACGAAAAACGGGAGCTCATTCGTGCCGTCGAAGCACAAAACCCGCTGTTCAAGGTGATCCCTATCTATTTGAGCCGCTTTGGTCTACGACTATGGGACTCTGCTTGATAGGCACTCTCAGTTCCTTTAAATTATAACGATTATGGCAGATTGCAGAAGAACCTTCCAACCAAACTCGGCCAAGCCGGCAAGGGCTTGGTATGCAGGACGTGTGCCACCTGAGGCGGGCATGGTGTCCACTGCCGAGGGAGCGGATGAATCCACGACGATTCTGTATTCGAGCGCCAATGGCCGAGGAGATTACGCCGACGTGGTCAAAGGTCTCTACGATGCCATGGATTCCCTGAAGCGGAATCCCACTGAATTTCGGAGCTGGCGTGAAGAAGACGGCATGGAAACGTTCCTCGGCGTCTTGTTAGATTTTGCCGCATCGGAAACCAAAGCTCGGGTGCGCATTCTTCAGCAGCTGGGAACATTCAAATTCAGATCGGTGGACGGCCCCGACCAGAAGAAGGCAAAAATCGAGGCAGTATTCGAGGAAACCGAAGATCTCGATCTGACAGACGTCGTCAGAGGTCAAGCTCGCAAACTCGCCCAGATTTGGGTGGCCAAAGAGGACACACTGCTTGACTACATAATTAACCGTCCCGCACAGATCGGTCGAGTACTCTCGGAGCGTTTGAACCCCACCGAACCACAGCCGCTGCAAATCATCGGGCATCCGTTCGAAGAGGTCCACAGCTCGCTACTCCAACCGCTGGCCGACAGCAAGACGGTGGCTTGGGAACAGAATTCGGAGATCCACATACTGACTTCGGTGCGAAGGGTCTTGGAGAACTGGGACCAGGACATCGAGGCTACCGGAGGTTGTGACCAGGTAACATTACTCGACGCCTTGTTATTGCACGAAATCGTCGAAGTGGCTATGCACGAATCGGATCCGGATATGGATCCGATTTCCGCACACATCACCGCATCGACCTTTGAAAGGTATCTGAAGAACGCCTTGTTAACGGTGGCGGTCGAAGACTTTTTTCTGGAATGGCCGCCCCTTTCGACAGCTGAACTCGAAGAGCGCCACGCTGCCGAACTGGAGGCTCAGCTGGCTGACGTCAGTGCCTTTCTCGGCGAAGTAGACATCCCTGAAGATGACGAGGAAGGGCTGGATGACCTACCTATGGACACAGCGGTGCCGGTGAAGAAGAAAAAGGTAAAGGGTGGTAAGGTGAAGCGTAAGGTAGTGAAAGGAAAGGTCGTAAAGAAAAAAGCCGTCAAAAAGAAGGTCATCAAGAAGAAGAGAGAGGCTTGATCAGGCTCATTCGTGCACGCAGCATTCTTTGCTGCAACTCTCTGTTCTCAACTCCTCCACAATTGCTTCTTTGTCCAGTAGCTCTTTCTTGAGTTCGGATAGGCGTTCCAAGGCTTTCGGCATGTCCGTCGTGATCTCGGCGGATTCTCCTTCGGGGTTTTGCCCATGTACCATTTTTGCAACTTCGCCGTGCAACTGCGGTATCTGCTACTTGATCACGGCAACATCGGGCCGCGCCCGGCATTGTTGAGCCAAAAACTCGGTGCATTCGGCGGAAGCGACCAAACTTTCTTCCAATCCCTTGCGAATGTTACCCCAAAAATCTTTGTTCCGCCTCATTCCTTCTGCCATAGTCGCTGAAGCTCGCCAATCAATTCCTGTTTGTTAGCTACTGATACTTGGCGACCGATGAGTCTGGCGCCAGGGGTTTGGCGAACGATCTGACGTAAGCGCACTACCGGCATGTCCTGCAATTCGTGTAACGTTGGTGTCCTGTTGTCGGTCGATAGCGGATAAAAGGTGTCCACCTCCGCGCCCAACGGACTCTTCAACAGGCGGACTACGTCGGCGTGCGGACCGGGAATGACGTGGCTGCTGATGACCTCCGTCACTCGACGGGCGGCATCGGATCCGGCACGTACAGCAGTCTGTACCGAAGCTACATCACCAGAACAACGAATGGAAACAAGGCCACCACCGATGCGTTCGAACCGCAACAGCTCGACATTAGCCGCTTTTGCAGCTGCGTCAGCCGCTTCGACAGCCCCTGCCATACCTCTAGTTTCAATGAGTCCTATGGCAGATCCGGCCATGGCGGGACCTGAGGATGGGTGGGGTTACTTCTGATCGTCGCGGGTGTGAGGCAACAAGCCCAAGAAACGGGCTCGTTTTATCGCCTGGACAACGCGATTCTGCAGCTTGCGAGAGGCGCCGGTGCGCCGAGCTGCATCGATCTTGCCAGTTAGGGACAAGAAGCGTGTCAACACATCCAAGCGTTTGTAATCGACATCCTCGAGTTTTAGCTTCGCGACGAATTCCTTGCGACTTCGACCTTGTCTACCGATGGCGGATAACTCCTTGAAATGCCTTCTACGATGCATTGGCCTATATTGCCAAGGTCTTCGAAAATAGGTTAGGGACTTCTGCATGTCAATATTGCACACCCGGTTGTGATAACGTCGCGATTCCTTCAATACGCAGCTGCGGGACTCTTGGCGGCGTCGGTGTCGGCAATGGCTGTGACCCATCGCTTCGGCCCAGGGAAGCTGTTGCCGATTCTACTGGCGACGGCGCTCTTGGCACTGCTCTTGGCGATAGCAGGGCATTGGCGCACAACGATAAAGCCACCAACTTCGGTTATCGTTTCAGGTGTTCTACTAGTTGGCGCAGCGGTAGGGTCGGTGTTGTTCAACGATCAGGTGCCGTTGTCCAACCTAGTCCTTCTGGCAAGTCATCTTGCCCTGTTCTGGGTCGGGTGGTGTCTGTCCACGGAAGTTATCGCGCGACGCTTGCTCCTGGCGGGACTGACGGCATGCATGCTGATGGTGGCAATCTATGCCGTTGTACAATTCTACCGTTGGGATCCCCTACCTCCTGATCCAAAGTTTCCGGATCGCATTCTCTCTGTTTTCCAGAATCCGAACCATTTTGGCAATTTCATGGCAGTCGGACTGTCCATGGCGTTGGCTTCGCTGATGAAGGCGGTAACACGAACGACCACGTTATTTTGGCAGCTTGTCTGCGCCCTCATCTACGCCGGGTTGTTGATGTCGGGCAGCCGTGGTGCCTGGGTTGCCGCGTTTGTCGGTTTTGCAATTGTGGTAACGGGACATATGGTCCTCTACAGGCGGCGATCGATTCCATTGCGGCCCGCTATGCTTTGCTGCACCGCAGTGCTGCTGGCTGTCGTAACTGTGTTGGTATCGAGGCGTCCGGTTTTGACTCGGCCCACAGGCCCGGTGACCGTCGCTCAGCGCGTTCTCAGCACCACCAAGATCGTCGGCCCTCCAGAAAAACGAGATGCTACCATGAATCATCGGTATTTCATCTGGCGCACCGCCGGCAGAATGATCGCCGCCGCTCCTATGCTCGGGCATGGCTACGGTAATTTCGCCTATACCTTCGCTACATTTCGAGATGATCCCACCACGGCAGCTCGGTTGGCGCGGCTCAAGTGGAGTCAACGGCACGACCCCACGGCCTATGCCCACAACGAGCTTCTACACACCTGGGTGGAAATTGGCTTGCTCGGCTTGCTCGGTTTTTTGGGACTAAACCTGGCAGCGGTAGCGCGAGTTTGGTCACGTCTGCGCTCGCACGCCGAAGGCCTCCATTATTGGGGTGCCATTGCTGCCCTTGGTGCGATATTGGTGCATGGGATGGTCAGCTATCCGCTGCGGCTTCCTCTCAATGGCAGCATTTTTTGGATACTACTTGGTATTATAATAGGTTTCTCTCAAAGTCGAGGAGCAGCGCAGGAAAATTAGATCTTAATGTATTTATAAACAATTAATTACGTAACTTCATAGCGAAGAGAAAGTTTCTACTAAAGAGATTTGAGCAAATTCCGATAATATAAAACGAGACTACTCGTTACTAAGTTATTTATCTTCTAGTAGCCGCAGGCCAAATCGAACCTCCGCTACTAATACCCGATCGATAAACTAGTCTCAGCGGATCGAAAGTGCAGGTCCGCTTCGGACAACCCGGAGTTTCCCCGCTCCCGTCCGGTCCCGCGAATGTTCTAATGCCGCGGGTGTGAAAATGCCAGCGCCCTGCGTATTCTTCCGCAGGGCGTTTTGCTTTTTACGTAGACTCTCGAGGAGATACATTAAGCTTGTGCATGGCGGAATGATGGTCCATACCGGCCGCGCGTCTGCGATCGTATTCCTCGAGGTCCACATCCTTCCAATCCAAATAGGATCGAATGTCATAACGCTCAGCGACGCGAGGAAATTCCGAGATCATCTTTTCAACCGGATACGCGCCTTCTTCAAGAGGTAGCCGGATAACCTGGTGTCGGCGTGCGGATTCGTACAATGACATCATGATCTCCAAGGTAGATCTGGCCGTCTCTGCACTGCACCGGTGTTTGGGGCCTCCCTCCAGCCAGGTAATGAGTTCGCTTATTTGATCGGCATTCTCCTTTCCTCCCATGCCGTCGCTAGGCTTTTCTAGTACGAATTCCTGCCAGCCTTTGGCCTCTGCGTGCAAGAGCCGCACGCGCCATTCGCTGGTCTCGACCACCCCGTCCGTGCCGCGTACTAAAAACCCTCCCGCAGAGGCATCCTGCATTTTCAAATCCGATTGTATGAAAAGTTGCAAGCCTGACTCCATCTGCACCAAACCGATACAGCAGTCTTCGATCGGAACATTGCGTTCATATCGATTCGACGTTCGCTGCACGGCTCCCATTACCCATTCGGCGGCTGGTTCTCCAAGAACGAATCTGGCTCCATCGATCACGTGACTACCCCAATTGAGCAAACCGCTTGCCACACAGCACTCCACCATCAATGGTTGGCCAATCGCGCCTTCGCGAATCAAAGCGCGGGTCTTTTCCCAGCCGACGGTAAACCTCCGTTGGTGGCCGATGATCAGCTTGGTATCGCTCGACCGGCAACCCTCGATCATGAAATCTGCAGCGGCCAAACCGATGGCCATCGGTTTCTCGCAGATAACTGCTTTGGCACCCGCCTCGGCCGCTGCTATCGTGTCGTCAGGATGCCCATGATGCCACGTGCAGACGATAACGATGTCGGGGACCAACTCCGTGTACAGCTCGCCGGTGGTCGCGAAGGTTCGGGCAACGTTGAATTCCTTGGAAAAACGAATTCTGGCAGCTTCCACCGGATCCACGGCAGCGACAAGCTCTGCCTTGTCGGTAAGCTGGCATCCCTTGGCGTGCGAACGGCCGATCGTACCGCATCCCACAATGGCAACGGTATAGCTATCAATCATTTGTTACTCCTTTGGCAATGTACGCCCGCTCGTTTAGCTTTGCAGCAGGTTACTTCATTTGTTCACGAGCAGTGGTTGTTCTGATGGACAGTGTCAAAGTTGGTTCACTTACGATCAATTCCTCCGAGCTGAGGTTCAGCTTTGATCGCAGTCCGGGACCGGGTGGCCAAAATGTAAATAAATTGAACACTAGGGTGGAGATGCGTTTCGACGTGCTCAACAGCAAGTCGGTCCCGGAATCGGCACGTGCGCGAATCGTCGAAGGATTGGGACGCAGAGTGAGCAAAGACGGCATCCTAATTATTCGATCATCCAGGTATCGCTCCCAACTGCGTAACAAGCAGGAATGTATTGATAAATTTGCCGCCAAGCTGGGAGAAATCTTTAAACCCCCTCTGGCCAAGCGCCGAGTTACTCGCCCGAGTGGTGCGGAAATGGGGCGCAGAAGGCAAGCCAATAGACGGAATTCCAAAAAAAAGAAGCTGCGAAAACGTCCCGATCTCGACTAAACACGCCTGAACGTATTGGACGATCGCGAATACCAGATCGTTTCCTACTACTTCGGCTTCGACGACCTAAAATTGGTGCCTCTTAAAGAGATCGTCGAAATGCTGTGTGTGACGCGAGAACATTTTTGCTAGCTATGCAATTGCGCTTTGGACAAGATCGGCTAGCAGTACGGCGATCTGTTGTTGGGATTCTGAAATCTTGGGCTACGTTCATGCCTCAAAAAATCGCTTGGCAAGACGTGGCTCGGGTGTCAAATGGGGAGGACCGAGGTCCCCAGAATTGCCGGCATGCGACTTGCTAACTCATAGCTGCAGCCGGAAGCAAAAGGCGAGAAGCACTCCCAGTGGTTCGGCTTGTCGGGAAATTCGCAGGATCGTAATTCTCCTGTAACCACTAACTGATATACAAAAATGAGGCACCTGACTCATTCCGTCCTAGTCCCGCTACGCTGTGGCAGCGCTTTCGGGTGCAGAAGAATCTTCCTTCACGGAATGAAATTTTGGGAAAACTCTAGCAGAGGAGGCGCTATGAATGGTCTATTGCTGATCCTACCAATTCTCGGTCTTCTAGTGATCTTTGGGTTTTCGCTGCGGTCCAAGTAGGCATCTCGAGATCTGGTGCGAGTTTTCGGTAGCCCAATAAGCTCGCCATCGTTCCATGGAACTGTTGTTTCGAGGAAGCTGACAGCGTTCCCTATATATAGCCAAACTGCAAACTGGTGACGGCGTGCCAGTTCGCAGTTTCCGATCTATACCAACGTCGTTAAGATTGCTCAATACAGTTGAACGACACTTCGGTGGAGCTTGCAGATGGATCTTACAAAAACGTTTCCAAGAAGCCCGTACGACATGAATGCGGGGCTGGTGATGTTACCTCGTTCCACCGACAAAGCTCGTGCACACATGGTCGGCCTTCTCGGCCAATACCACTACGACTGTCCTCTAGACCAACGCCTTTTTCAGTTTATTGACATCGACGCCGATAGTTTCCTTAAACAGCTCAAGAAAGTGGGCACAGACGACGGTATGGCCAGGTGGATCGACGAAATCGCCAATCGGTCAAAAGTAGAAAAAGATGCATTCAACAACTTGTTGCGGCATTTGTGTCCGGAAGATGAACACGGCGGAGAGTGGTTAGATCAAAAGCGCAAAGAGCTCGGCCGTAGCGATATCTACACCTACTTCGACCTACTCGACGCCGACGAAGGTCGTTTCTAAGAGACCTCAGGCTCGAACATCCAAGTACCCTCCGGGGTTCTGGCCGCCAAGTTATCCAAATTGCTCTCCATTCACGGCATTACCAACAGTGTGCGATTTATCGTAGATGGCCTGCCTGATCGAGCCGAGGCATTCCTCATGCCATTCTTCCTGTTCCAGTTTGACAATCTCACTGCGCGCTTCCGCTACCTTGAGTGAGCTTTCGGTGGCGATTCTGTGGGCCTGACTTGAGGGATATGCAGAGGGCCAGTAATACCCTTTTCACGAGCTGGGCATTTTTGTGTCGTTGATTCCGGGTGTCCCTTTATCGGGTTTGAGGGAGGTAATCTATGCTGACCTCGTAACCGACTGCGTATCTGCGGATATCCGAGCGAGCCGCGTGCATGTTCGTAGCGAGGGTCATCGCGAGCGTACGGACCCGTTGTGGGTCGGCGCACCTGTTCGTGAGCTCGCATCTCGCGGTTATGAATTTTTTCAACCACTCGTTGCTCTTTTTTAGTCAACTCCTCGGAATTACCCTAAACGTTCGGATCTGCAGAGGTTCTCCGGGTCGAAATAAGTCGAATCACATTTGCGTCCGCGACTTCGTTATCTCCAATCGGTGATAGAGGAGGCGTAGATACAGGAGTAAGCAGGGTGTGAAGAGCAGGAGTTCGTCCATGGTTTTTCCTACCCATCCCGTAGTGAATCGGTCGATGTCGCATCGGGTTTTACGTGCCAATAAGGGATCTCCTTCGATGCCTCCCCGTCGAGCTTCGTTGATGTCGTTTCCGCGGGACAAGGGCGGATTGACCAGGTTTGTTGAGACATCAATGCCAGACAACACCAGTTCACAGAAGAACAATTTGGGGGAACGCTTAACGGTAATTATCAGCAGGTGCTAAAACGACGTTAATCGGCGGAGCTAGCGGTTAATCGCCTTGGGAGAGTCTAGGAATCAGCTGTTTCAGCTGGTGCAGCGGTTGTTCGAGACTGCGAATGGCGGCGACCCAAAACTCCGTCGATTCCAAGTCGCAGTCGATGGTATCGCGGGCAACGGTTTCGGCAGAATTACCACCAGTCGATCTCAGGAATTCAGCGTATTTGGGAAGAAACGAGGTGCCCTCTTGACAAAACCTCGAATACAAACCGCGACTGAGAAGAAACCCGAAGGTATAGGGAAAGTTGTAAAAGCTGGTGCCGGTTATGTAGAAGTGCAGCTTCGACGCCCAAAAGTACGGATCTTCACCCCCTTCTTCCAGCAAGTCTCCGAATACCCGACGCTGGGTGGCGACCATCAGCTCCTTGAGGCGACTGACGCTCAACTCGCCCGCTGTCCGTTCTTCGTACATGGCCTTTTCGAATTCGTAGCGCACCGGAATGTCGAGTAGATAGATGGCACCGTGCCCCGTTTCCATGTCAAGAACTGCCATCTTTTGCTGATCGTCGATCTCAGGCGAGTTGAGTATGCCATCGGTCAAGATCATTTCTCCGAAGGTGGACGCGGATTCGGCAAGGGTCATGGGGTACAGACGAGCTAGAACCGGCTGGTTTCGCATGACAAAGCTGTGGAAGGCATGACCGATTTCATGGGCTAGGGTGCGAACGTCGCCCATAGTTTGATTGTAGGTCATGAAGATCCGCGATTCTCCCGTCAACAGTGAACCGGTGCAAAAACCACCCGGTCGTTTGCCTGCCCGCGGTTCCCACTCAATCCATTGGCGCGCGTACACCGAGTCCACGAAGACTCCGAGTTCGGGAAATGTCCGATGAAACGCGGTTCGAACCAGCTCCTTTCCTTCTTCCCAACTGAGCGACTTCTGATCCCCTTTAGGAAGCGGGGCGCCTAGGTCGTACCAAGCAATCGCCGCAGTGCCCATGAGCTCGGCTTTGAGCTTGAGGATCTTGCGGGCGGTTTCGATTTCGCTGAAAATGGCGCAGAACATGGCATCCAACGTCTTTTTGGATATGGCTGCGTCAAAGACCGCCACCTCCAAGAAATGGTCGATACCGCGATGCTGGTTCAAGGTCAAGCGGGTTCCCGATATGGCGTTCAAGGCAAAGGCAGCGGTGTCCTCCATCTGAGCCCAGGCACGATTGCCTCCTTCGAACGCCGCGCGTCGGATCTCTCGATTACCTTGTTCCATCAATGAGCGGCGCTGGGACATCGGAAGATGTTCAACGCGTCCGTCCGGATACAACATCTCGAATTCAAGTTTGCCCGACATCGTGTCGTACAACCGGCCCCAGGCCTTGATTCCGTCTACGGACAGATCGGCGACCAGTTTTTCTTCCACCGGCGACATGGTTTTCTGCGCGCTCTCAAACAACCGTTTCACGAAGTAGGCAAATGGAGCCACCGCAGGTTTGTCGACAAATGCGTCGAGTAACTTCTCCGGGGTCTCCTTCAAGCCGCGGAGAAGCTCGACCTCCAATTTCTGAAACTCTGCCCACACCAAGTCGAACGACGATTCGGCGGTGGCGTAATCCTCGTTGCGCGCATCAGCGGCGGTGAGGCATGCGAGATACGAGCCCATGTGGGAACACCGCGCCAGCAGGTCTTGATAATCTAGGTATACCGATTCCCAGCGATCGCTGTTTTCAGTGGACAGCGTCTCCAGCTTTGTCGCCCGGTCCGCAAGATCCGCCAGATCAGATTCCAGTTGTTGGCGAAATATCGTCATATCTGGACCATTGAAGGCCGGAAAAAACCCCTGTAAGTCCCAGTTCATCTGGACGGCTTCAGTCATAGTCGGCTCGGGTGCGAAGCAAGTGCGAAGAAGGTAGTGTGGGCAACAGTCAAACGAGGGAAGCGGTTTTCAACTCGCGCGTAGAGAGGCGGATTCCGCCTGCTTTTGACCTTCGAACGGGATAGTCGGCAATGGCAAATTCCTCCCGCAGAATGCGGAGGCGCGGCTTTGGCTTGTAGTCGAGCACAATCCTGCCTTCGTCGCCGGTGCTGAGCTTCAGTCCTTTACAACCTTCCGGTACAAGCTCGTAGGTCTTATTGAGAATGAACTTCTGGATACAGCATCGTTTCAGATAACCCCTCCCAGCCGCGTCTCTATACACGAGATTGAAGATTGTCTCTTCGTCGACGAATCCACAATGCAGCATGTTCTTACCGACGAATAGCTTGTCGGGGACGTCGACTACGGAATAATCCCCCTCCTTGCGAATCACCAGGATGCGGTCGTAAGGGGAAACGTCAAAGAGAGCGGCACCGTTCACCTCGTGACCGAGATAACCGCTTTTTCGGTCGTAGCGCAGCTTCAGGTCGCGTTTGGCTGCGGTGCGCACATCGACCTTCTCGAAGCCCACAATTTCCGTTCGTCGCGGGAACTGATCTTGGTAGCGCTCGATGAGATCTTCGAGAAAAGCGATAGTGTACGGTATGATGTTCGCCAAATCCTGGGAGATGAGTGATCGACGTTTTTCGATCTCTGCCATCTCCTTCTTCGCTTTCTCCATATCGTAGAGAGAGATTCGGCGAATCGGAATGCGCAGGAGAACGTCTATGTCCTCGTCGGTCACATCCCGACCGATTTTATCGACGAACGGCGCTAGCCCATCGCGAACCGCATTGAAAATATTTTCTTTGGTTTTCTGTTTCTCAATGCCGCGGTAGATGCGATTCTGGATGAAGATCTGCTCCAGCGTCAGGGCGTGCAGCCTGTTGGCGAGGTGATTGTCTTCATTGCTCAGTTCGACCTTCAGTATGTCGACCAAACGGTCTACGTTGTGTGTAAGGATTTCCGTAACGGTTTTTACACGTGGTTTTCCATCCTCGTCGATGACCATCATACTGACCGAGATCGACGTTTCGCAATCCGTGAAGGCATACAGCGCGTCCACTACTTCTTCAGTGTAGACTCCGCGCGGAAGCTTGACCTCGATTTCGACCAGGCTGGCGGTGAAATCTCGTATACTGGAGATCTTCACCTTGTTCTTGCGAGCAGCGTCCTCGATAGAGGCAATCAGATTTTCGGTGGTAGTGCCGTAAGGGATCTCGCGGATGACAATGCGTTTGGGATCGGAGCAGTCTAACCGGGCGCGCACTCTCACCTTGCCGTTACCTTCGGCGTACTCTGAGACATCCGCCATCCCGCCGGTGGCAAAGTCGGGATGGAGCTGGAATTCACTCTCCTTGAGATGTTCCACTTGGGCGCGCAACAGCTCGATCAGGTTGTGGGGTAGGATCCGAGTGGCCATACCGACAGCAATGCCTTCGGCGCCGTGGGCCAACAACACCGGGATCTTGGCTGGGAAAACCAGCGGCTCGGTATTCCTGCCGTCGTAGGAAGGGGCGTATTCTGTCAGTTCGGGATTAAACAACACCTCTTTGGCCAATGGGCTGAGCCTGCATTCGATGTAACGCGCCGCCGCCGCTATGTCGCCGGTGAGGATGTTGCCGAAGTTTCCCTGTTTCTCGACGAAAATGTTTTTGTTGGCGAGAACAACGAGGGCAGAGTAGATCGAAGCATCACCATGCGGGTGATATTTCATGCACTGGCCAACTACATTTGCGACTTTGTGGAACTTGCCGTCTTCGAGCTCGAATAAGGTGTGCAGGATCCGCCGCTGTACTGGTTTGAGACCATCATCTATGTGCGGTATGGCGCGGTCTTTGATTACGTACGAAGCGTACTCGATGAAGTTCGTTTCGTACAGCGAATCCAAGTAGGCCATGATAGTGTTCTGTCTCGGTATTAGGCTTGTGAAAAGAAGGTGCCAGTCGCTGTGCTGCAACGCGCCCGATCAAGCCATATTGGCGAAATATAGCGAGCGTAGGAGCTCAAGGACGAGAGCCGCATTCGAAGGGACGTCCAATTGCGTAGAGATTGAGACTCATCACTAATGATTCAGTCTTACGAGACAAATCGGGGTGAATCGGCGGCGGAATACTGTCACGCTTCTGATCCAGGGCACTCAGACCAAACGTTTCATGATGTAATCGCGTCGCTCCGGTGTGTTCTTCCCCATGTAGAACTCGAGGGTTTCAGGCACCGCAGCCATGGACCGCACGTTGACCTTTACCAATTTCATGGCGCTGCCAATGAACTGACCAAATTCGCTCGGCGAGATTTCACCCAACCCTTTGAAGCGAGTAATCTCTGCGTTGCCCACGGTCTCCAGCGCATGGTCGCGCTCTTTTGCAGTAAAACAGTAGCGGGTTTCTTTCTTGTTGCGCACGCGAAAAAGCGGGGTCTCCAAGATGTAGACATGACCAGCCCCAACTAGGTCCTCGAAATAGTTCAGGAAGAAAGTCATGATCAGGTTACGGATGTGAAAACCGTCGACGTCAGCGTCAGTGGCAATCACCACCTGATTGTAGCGCAATCCCTCAATGGAGTCCTCGATGCCCAACGCCATCATCAAGTTGTAGAGCTCTTCGTTTTTATACACCGCAGCCTTGGAGCGGGAGAAGACGTTCTGAGGTTTGCCGCGGAGGGTGAATATGGCTTGGGTATTGGGATCCCGCGCCGATACGATCGAACCAGCCGCGGACTGCCCTTCGGTGATAAAGATAGTGGACTCTTGGCCGCGTCGTTTGTCGTGCAGGTGGAATTTGCAGTCACGCAGGTTAGGGATTCGAATTTCGATGCGCCGTGCGGCCTCCTTGGCTTCTTTTTTAACGGCGTTCAGATCTTTCCGCAGCTTCTCGTTCTGGACAATCTTCCGTTCGAGATTCTCCGCCGCCTGATTGTTCTTGTGCAGGAAATCGACCACGGCCTCTTTCACTTCGCCAACGATCCAACCGCGGATATCCGTGTTGCCAAGTTTGTTCTTGGTTTGGGACTCGAACACGGGATCTTTGATTTTGACGGAGACCGCTCCGACAATGCCTTCTCGCACATCGACACCGTTGAAGCTCTTGCGATAGAATTCGTTTACCCCTTTCAACAGCCCCTCACGAAAGGCGCTTTGATGGGTTCCGCCGTCGGTAGTGTGTTGACCGTTGACGAAGGAGAAGTACGATTCGCCGTAAGAAGCGATGTGCGTAAAAGCGAATTCGAGGTGGGTTGCGCAGTGGTGAGCAGCCCCATAAACCGTTGATTCCCCTACTTCCGCAACCAAGAGATCGAGTAGACCCTGTTTGGATTCAAAGCAGTTGCCGTCAAAATGAAGCTTCAGCCCGCTGTTCAGATAAGCGTAGTTCCGCAGGCGGCGCTCCAAGTATTCGCAGTTGAACTCGTACTCGTCGAAGATCTGTTTGTCAGGCGTGAATTCGACATAGGTACCGTCTGCTTTGTTTGTTTTGCCGCGTTCCTGATCCTTGAGTTTTCCGCGCGCAAAGGTAGCCTCGGCAAAAAGACCATCACGGTAGGCAACGACCTTGAAGTGACTGGAAAGGGCATTGACCGCTTTCGTCCCTACGCCGTTGAGACCAACGCTGAACTGGAAAACGTCATCGTTGTATTTGGCGCCGGTGTTTATGGTGGAAACACAGTCCACCACCTTTCCTAGCGGAATGCCGCGACCGTAATCTCTGACTCCAACCAGATCGTTGTCGATAGATATGTCGATCTTGCGGCCGCAACCCATGATGTATTCATCTACGGCGTTATCTATGATCTCTTTTAGTAACACGTAGATCCCGTCATCTGGATCGGAACCATCACCCAACCGCCCTATATACATTCCGGTTCGCAGGCGGATATGTTCCAGTGAACTAAGGGTCTTTATCTTGGCTTCGTCGTACTGGACGGTGCCATTGATTCTTGTTTTGCCGTTCGACCGGGCTTTGCTGTTGATTCCCATACTATGTTGCAGATGAATGCTCTCCGACGACTCGAGATTGTGGTTGTCGGAAGCAGGGGCGTGAGTTACTGTGGGGATGTATGCGGTGCGGTGGGGGAGAACAGCGTTGCGCACCGCTGCCATCAACTATCTACAATTGCGTGAACGCAACGACCTTCAAGTATACTACACATTTGTATACGGTGCAATGCTCCGACAATATGGATGAAAGTAGTGATTGCGGTCAAGG
>CAYNZV010000055.1:0-21125 GCA_964401715.1 uncultured Gemmatimonadaceae bacterium
CTTCTGCCAAATGAACGGAAATTCTTTATACCCAAGGACAATACTCTCCCGACAGCATTAACCTTTTCAACTTGATTGGCCTCCTTCTGCCTACTCACTAAACACAGCCGTTTGAACAAGATCTTCCGTTGTTGCTTCAGTATGTTGAAGAAGTCCGTAATAGCAGCACGCACAATCTGGATCCTGCTGAGGTGTCCCTGCGCATGAAGAAACACTTTAGTTCATTCGTATACAGCCATACTCCGACGTAGCTTGACTGTGAATAACCTGAATTTCCAAGTTCGATGGATACCGGAGCAGGTGATATTGCAAAAAAGGGCTACGTCCGGTGGTGAAGAAATGACGTAAGCCCTTATCTATCTTAGTGGTGCCGAAGGTGGGACTCGAACCCACACGGAGTTGCCCCCACTGGATTTTGAATCCAGCGCGTCTACCAGTTCCGCCACTTCGGCCACAACGAAGGAGCGGCAAAAATACAAGCCCTTAGAGTCAGTGTAAAGCGGCCAGCACGATTACAGGAGGACTTCCAGCCGGCTTAAAACTCCTCACGGCGTTCCGCTTTTGGTTTACCCAATATTTCGGCGTAGATGATGCCGCGACGCGCCTCTTTCGCTGAAAGCGACCACCTGGCCTGCCGCGCATTTGCCTCCGGCTTTTGCTGTTTTTGCCGCACCACTTCACCAACAAGTTCCTCTACCCGGCGTCGGGGTGGAGACTCTTGGGCCTGCCGTTCCAGATCCCGTGCCTGTTGTTCCACTTCGCGACTGCGCTCCTCTAACTCCAGCGCCTGGCGTTCCAACTCTTCCTCGGATATGCGACCTGGAACCGGTTCCAGCTCAAACGGATCCGACGTATTTTCCATGCCCAGGGCCGACGGAAACCAGGACGGTTCTTCCTCATCATCCTGAGTTTCCGCTGCCGATTCGCCTCGCTTGGCAGCTTCTTCCGCGCGGCGACGCGCGAGCTTGCGCTTGCGACGTTCTAATAACGCCGAGCCGACGCTAAAGAGGACAAAAAGAAGAAGTAGAAGATGTTCCATCTACAATCGCGTCCTACCGCTCGCTCGGATTCTGGCCTTCTGTGTCGGTATTCGATATGGAGTCGCGCATGTCGGTATCGGCTTGAATATTGCGCATGCGGTAGTAATCCATGATGCCTAGGTTTCCAGTGGTAAAAGATTCGGCGATAGCGCGGGGCACTTCCGCTTCGGCCTCTTTGACCCGGGCACTCATCTCCTCCACGAGCGCGCGCATCTCCTGCTCGCGCGCATGCGCCATGGCGCGCCGTTCCTCGGCTTTCGCCTGGGCGATCTTCAGATCCGCCTCCGCCTGATCCGTCTGCAGCTTGGCCCCGATATTCTCGCCCACGTCAACGTCGGCGATATCAATCGATAGGATCTCGAACGCGGTACCTGAGTCGAGGCCCTTGTCGAGAACACGCTGCGAGATACTGTCCGGGTTTTCGAGCACCGCTTTGTGCGTGTCAGCGGAGCCGATGGTGGTGACAATTCCTTCGCCTACGCGGGCGATAATCGTTTCTTCGCCAGCCCCGCCGACCAACCGGTCGATGTTGGCGCGAACAGTAACTCGAGAGGTGGCCTTGAGCTGGATCCCGTCTTTTGCCACTGCGGCAATCAGCGGCGTGTTGATCACTTTCGGATTGACGCTAACGCGCACCGCCTCGAGCACATCGCGACCGGCTAGGTCGATGCTGGCCGCGCGCTCGAAAGTCAGCGGGATATTCGCCTTGTCGGCCGATATGAGCGCGAATATGACTGCTTCTACGTTGCCTCCGGCCAGAAAGTGGGCTTCCATGCGGTCCAAGTCGACATCGAGGCCGGCTTTGGTGATGCTGATCTTGGGGCGTACGATCGCTGCCGGAGGTACCTTGCGCAGACGCATACCTACCAAGTCCTTGAAGATGCTTACGCGCACGCCGGCAAAGAACGCAGAGATCCACAGGCCGATGGGTACGAAATAAGTGAACAGGGCCAAGAAAATGACAACTGCCAGCAGTATCAATAACAAAAACAGTACTTCCATCACCTAAGCTCTCCTTTGTCGGCCAGTTTCTGGACAACCACGCGATTGCCACCGATCTCCACCACTTCGATCGGCTCTCCTGTCACAACGAAATCACCCTCGGTCACGACGTCAACGATGCGCTCACCGAATTTGGCGCGACCCGCTGGACGCAATGGAGTCAACGCTTCCCCGGCCAAACCGCTCAACTCTGTCAAGCCGGGCGCCGAGGAATCGTATCCTTGTTTCTTGCTAGTTTCTGCGTCCAGCACGATTCGGTGCCAAGCGCGCACACGGATGAGAAGGCGAACCAAAACTACACTACCTGCCAATCCGAGTACAGCTACGAGTGCCGCAGCGCCGGGCGTCGCTTTGGCATACGCGTACCAGACGCCAGCACACATGGTGAAAAATCCTGCAATTCCGAAGATGTTGACGCCTGGGATGACGAATATTTCGAGAAGAATCAGACTGAAGCCGAGAATCATTAACAGCAATGCGTAAAAAAGGGGAAGCCAACTTTCGGGCGTCAAATGGACCTCACCACAATCCGGCTGCCGTGGGCTTCGACGATCTTAACCGGCCGCTGTTTTTCGATGAACTCACCTTCGGCAATGATGTTGATCCGACGGCCGTCAAAGAGGCCAACGCCGATGGGACGAAGGTCGGTCAAGGTGATCCCTTCTTGATCGACGAGTTCTTCGTCCTTCTCAGTAGAAGCCGATACGTATCCTTCCGAGGCACGCGTTTCGCTCTTCAGTATGAGGCGGTTGAAAGCGGCAAACTTGGGCAATGCGCGCAGGAACACCAACGACAGAACCACAGCTCCGATCATCGATAAAGCCATGCGGCCGACGACGCTGGACACCTCTTCGACTGTGAACCACTCGATCTCCACGCTCGGCAGCTGCGAAAGCAGGATGCTACCGCCCATAAAGGCAATACCTGCGAGCCCAACGACTCCGAAACCGGGGACTGCGACCACCTCGATCAGCAAGAGCCCGAAACCGACTCCAAACAGTAATAACTCCCACCACTCTGCCAAGCGCACTAGGAGATTGCTGCCGAAGAACAGGGTCAACGCGATGAGTGCCAGACTGCCGCCCAGTCCCCATCCCGGCGTCCGCACCTCGGCGATCAAACCGAACATAGCGACCGCCATTAACAGAGAGGTGACGATTGGGTGGGTCAAGAAGCGAAGTACGTGTTCCGCCCAGGTCAGCTTGACTTCAACGATCTCGGCATCTTGCAGGTCGTAGATCTTCAGTGCCTCGTATAAGGTCTCGGCCGTCTCATCAGCAATACGATAGTTGAGCGCCTGCTCAGTTGTCAGCGTCGCAGGTCTGCCTGCCTCGAGGCTCAAACCTGGAATATCCACACGTTCATCCACCATCGCTTCGGCGATCTTCGGATCGCGACCGGTCCGTTCAGCAGTGGCGCGCATCTCCGCCCGCATGTAGGACGTGACTTTATCGCTGGCTTTTTCTCCGCCCGCATCGACCGGCGTGGTGGCACCAATGGTCGAAGCCTGGGTCATGACGATTTTGTCGCATGCCAGCGAAATTAAGGCGCCGGCGGAGATGGCACGTTTATTAACGAAAGCGATGGTCAAAAGATCGGCATCAAGAATGGCATCGCGAATAACGGTAGCAGCGTCGACACGTCCCCCGAACGTGTCGATGTCAAAGAGGATGGCGGCGGATTCATCGCGATCCACCTCGTCCACCACCCGCTCAACGAAGGCAGCGATACCGGGGTCGATCATACCGCTTTCGGTGTGCACCTTAACGTGATAAACGACCTTGGCGGTAGCCAACCCAGGCACCGCAAACAACCCCACTACTAACGCGCAGGACGCCCAAATGCGTCGTCGACGAACACTTCCAAAATCCCGGAAATTGCTGTTTAAGAGGTACTTACCTTGCATAATATCTAACGTATATACACGAAAACAAACGGCTTTGTCAATGTCGGTTTGACGGTGTTCACGCACTCGCATAATGTTTTCATCGACGATCCTTCTCCTCGTTGCTCGTTTGGGATCTGGCGTGGATAACTTCCGTTCGAAATACCGCAACCTCCTCCCATATTTAGTGGTCTTCGCAGGTGTTTCTGCCTTCGCCGCTAACCGGATTGAACCGCTGGCACGGGAGTCGGCATTGATTGCCGAAATGCAGGCGGAGGATGGGGTTGTTGACCCACTTTACGTGGTTGCATTCGACGGTTGGTCTAGAATCGATGACAGTCTTGTCTGGTTACGGCTTATGGGTGTCGCCTTCGGGGTAATTGCTCTCGGCGCATCGCAATCGGTAATGCGGGGATTGGGAGGCGTCCACGCAACGCCGGGAGGCATGCTGCTTCTCGCCCTGTCTCCTGTCTTCGTCGGTATTGGTAGTACAATGACCTCCGGATCGCTGGCCTTGGCGGCCGCGATGTTGTGCTTCGCCGCCTTCTTGGAGTTCTCCAAGACTGGGAAATCCTGGTGGGTAGGTGCGTGGTTGGTCACGGCATTGTTCTGCGTTGCGGCTCATCTGGGCTTGGTATTGGTGGTTCTGGTGCAAAACGCGGCCTTGCTCGTCTACGGCCGGCGTCTGCAACATCGTCAGCGAGTCTGGTGGGCAGCCCAATTGTTCGTCGTGATGATAGTCCTCCTTCTCCATCGTCGACAGCTTGGCGAAATTTGGAACACTGCCTGGCCTTGGCCCCCCAGCGGTATGCCGATGCTGGGCGGATTAGAAGGTTTTGGCGTGATACTTCTTGCGCTACTATGTCTTAGCGGGGCTTGGAACTGTCGCGACATACGTCGCGATCCCAGGCATGGACTGCTACTGGTAACGGCGCTCCTACCGTTATTGGCCTGGTTGTTTTATCCCAACGATCTTCCATTGTTGGTCTCCCTGCCGTTCCTGCTGGTCCTCACCTCGATGGGAATCAGGTGGTACCCTAGGTGGATTCGCCAGCTGGTCTGGTGCGGTCTCACCGTCGTCTACGCGGCCAACTATTGGCGCCTGTTTTCTCTCTAACCGGCGGCGAGTGCAGCCGATCGAAAACTGCCATGTTATCCTTTTGTGAAGCTGGACCAAGTGCCGTCATTGCCTGAGCAGGTCAATACCGTCATCGGCGAGCTGCGCGAGGCCGCACAGCGATGTATGCCTCTCGACCGCATGCGGATTGAAAGGCGCCTGCTCCGATTCAACCTCCACAAAGACCGCCTCAAGGAACTGGGCATCCTGCAGGAAAAGGTCGCGCGCTCACTGCAGCTGGTGGAAAGGCGGCGCAAGAACCGACCTCGGACCAGCTATCCTGAGGACCTGCCGATCTCTTTACGCCGCACCGAGATTCAACGTGCCATAGTGGACAACCAAGTGGTGGTGGTAGCAGGCGACACCGGATCGGGGAAATCGACCCAGCTTCCCAAAATCTGCCTCGATGCAGGTCGAGGTTTGCGCGGCAAGATCGCCTGTACCCAGCCGCGTCGAGTGGCAGCGCTTTCGGTTTCTCGTCGAATAGCCGAAGAGCTTGACGTGACTTGGGGCCGTGAAGTCGGTAGCAAGATCCGGTTCAAAGACCACACGGCGCCCGAGACCTATATCAAGATGGTGACTGACGGCATTCTGTTGGCGGAGATCCAGGGAGACGCGGATTTGTGGGAGTACGACACCATCATCGTCGACGAGGCCCACGAGCGCAGCCTCAACATCGATTTTTTGATCGGCTATCTACGGCTGCTTTGTCAACGCAGGACCGACCTTAAGGTCATCATCACCTCCGCCACCATCGACACCGAGGCGTTCTCGTTGGCATTCGACAATGCGCCGATTGTCGAGGTCCACGGCCGCATGTTTCCGGTGGAAGTCCGTTACTGGCCCTTGGAAGAGCTGCTCGAAGCACGGGATGACTACACTTATGTCGACGCCGTCCTCAAAGCTGTGGAACAGACGCTGGCCGAAACGCGCGAAGGTGACTTGTTAGTGTTTTTGCCCAGCGAAAATGATATCCTGGAGATCGGTGAACGCCTGCGCGAGCGCACCGAAGGGGTTGAAATCCTGCCTCTGTTTGGCCGATTGTCCGCGGCCGAACAGCACCGGCTCTTTCGGCGCGGGGACCAGCGTCGCATCGTACTCTCGACCAACGTCGCTGAGACCTCGTTGACCGTTCCCGGGATCCGCTATGTGGTCGACACCGGCCTGGCCCGCATGAGTCGGTATAACCCTCGATCCCATACTCACCGTTTACCCATCGAGCCGGTGTCGCAGAGTTCCGCCGATCAACGCAAAGGACGCTGTGGCCGTCTGGAAGGGGGCATCTGCATTCGGTTGTACAGCGAAGAGGATTTTCTGTCGCGGCCACAATTCACCGTCCCCGAGCTACAACGCGCTAACCTCGCAGACGTAATTCTGCAAATGCTGGCGCATCGCATCGGGGATATTCGCACTTTCCCGTTTCTCGACGCCCCTACCGACCAAGCGATCCATGGCGGAATCCGCCAACTTCAAGAGCTGGGTGCGCTGAACCAGAGCCAGCGAATCACTCGCCTCGGTCGCAGAATGGCACGCATGCCAATAGCCCCCACCGTTGCTCGCATGGTGTTGCAGGCAAATCGGGAGGGGGTACTGGAAGACGTGCTTGTGGTCGCCGCCGCAATCAGCATTCAAGATCCGCGGGAACGACCAATTGAGCGAAAGTCGCAAGCTGATGAAGCACATCACCAGTTCGTCCACCCCGACTCGGATTTCCTGACCCTGGCAAATATCTGGCGTGCTTTCAGGGCACTTGGGGCGCGGCCTTCATCAGGGCAATTGCGGAGATTTTGCAAAGAAAATTTCCTTTCGTTCATGCGCATGCGGGAATGGCAGGACATCTACCAACAACTGCGAGAGACCTTACGTGAGTTGGGTGGCTTCAAATGGGAACATAACAAAGGTAGCTACGAAGGAATACACCGTTCGGTTTTGAGCGGGCTGTTGAGCAATGTTGCCATGAAGCTGGAGAGGAATCTGTACCGCGCTGCCCGGGGGCGCGAGGTGATGATATTCCCCGGATCGGGCTTGTTCGCGCGCGGCGACGCCAAGAAAGTCAAAACACCCGGATGGTTGGTGGCAGCCGAGATCGTCGAAACCTCGCGCCTGTTCGCACGTACTGCGGCACGCATTCAGCCGGAGTGGCTCGAGGCCCTGGGTTCCCACTTGTGTCGCTACTCCCACAAGGAACCGTCCTACAATGCGCACGCGGCCCGGGTACTGGTACGCGAGACCGTGACCCTGCACGGACTGGAGATTTTGCAGCGCAGGGTTCCCTACAAGCACATCGATCCCGAGGCAGCCACCGAGATCTTCATTCGCGAGGCACTAGTACCCGGCGCGGTACATACACCGCACAGATTTTTGGAAAGGAACCTAGCGCTGCAACACAAAGTGGAGACCTGGCAAACTCGCATCCGCGAGCATCATGGTCTGGACGTAGAAGAATCCGCGTTTCGTTTCTACGCGGCGCGGCTACTAGACGTTTCGTCGGTGCACGATTTGAACCGGATTGTCCGTGCCGGTAGCCGTGACGACCCTGATTTTCTCGTCATGAATGAGCGCGATCTGATCGGAAGCCGCGACACGGCGGTGAACAAGAATTCGTTTCCAGATTATCTGGAGATGGAAGGTAGCCGACTGCCGTTGACCTACGCCTACTGCCCTGGAGAAGAGGAAGACGGGCTCACGCTCGCCCTTCCTTGCAAGCTAATCGAGGCTCTCGATCCGCAGGTATTGGAGTGGCTTGTACCGGGCTTCATAGAAGAAAAGATCGTCCATTACCTGCGCAAGTTGCCGAAATCCCTGCGGCGACAGCTGATCCCGATTCCAGAAAAAGCACGCCATACAGCCGCTGCAATACGCCCAGACGGCCGTCCGTTTTTGGAAAGACTAGCCGCCTTCGTTGAAAGCGAGTACGGAGTGAGGATCTCCCCTCGAGATTGGGACGACCAGCCGCTTCCCAATCATCTGCGGATGCGGGTGGATATCAAGGGTAGAGATGACCAGACGTTAGTGGCGGGACGAGATCTGGCCTCTATGGCGGAACAGCTGGAACAGCACGACACGCCCGTAGAACTGGAAATCTGGAAGCGCGCTACAGCAGACTGGGAGCAATCGGAGCTGACGACCTGGTCGTTTGGCGACCTACCGGAACGGATCGAAATTGCCGATGTTGCAGGATTACCGCTGCTGGCCTTTCCGGGCCTTGATGTTGCCGATCGTGGCGTCGATCTGCGTCTGTTTCGCAATCGACGCGAGGCTCAGACGGCCAGTCGTCGAGGGATCTTTCGTCTGGTTCAGATTCAGCTGGAAGAAGAGTTGGCGTGGCTGGAACGCAACCTTCACGAACTCGATCTGTTTCAACCCCAATCGGAATTCATTGGCAATAATCAAGCAGTGCGCGCAGCCGCACTGATGCACTTACAGCAGCATCTTATCGAGGTGCCAGAATCACCTGTTTTGGCCGTATCGGCGTTCGAATCACTCGTGGATCGAGCATTGCAGGAGAGCACGGGGCTCGGTACGCGATTTGTGGACCAATTCAAGGTGATCATTCAGTTGCGTGAAGAAATCCACCGCCATCGGCACCCGTATCCTAGTATAGAGGATGATCTGCATCGACTGTGCGGTGCCAGTTTTCTCATCCATACTCCGTTCGCACGTCTTTCTCATCTACAGCGATACTTGCGAGGAATCTTGATACGCGCGGAACGTTTCGGGTTGGATCCCGCCAAGGACCGTCAGAAAGCCACTCAAATAGAACCGTTCGAGCGGGAATTGCGGGAGTATTCGGATAAATCGTGCTCGGCGGCCAGAGCTGAAATCTTGCGAGAATTGCGGTGGATGCTAGAAGAGTTTCGCGTCTCGTTGTTCGCTCAGGAGTTGGGTACCGATCGACCGATCTCGGCACAGCGACTTGCACACAAGTTGGAAGTGCTGCGTGCCGAGCCGTAGGGATGTGTTTGGAAGTGGCAAATCCCGATGTTATAACTGGTTTTAGGCTCCTCCGTTCCCGATTAAACCTGCACCAACATGACCTGCATATCCAAAACGGCTTTTGCCCGACTCCTGTATCTGAAATAGATTGATTCAGTGGATTGTTTTCCGTCCCACTAGCAATCGGTTAGGATCTGAAATGGAAAATCTAGAAGTTATCTTCATGGTCACGGCGCTGAGTTTTATGTTCGCCGCCGTGGCCGCAAAAATGTTAGCCACACAGCTCATCGCTCGTATGAACCGGAGCATCAGCCAAGTCGAGCAAATCAAGTCGGAGACCATGGATCGGCTCAAGGGTGCTCAGAACCAGAAACAAATTGTCGAGCGTAATCACAAGGTTTGGCTCAACAAGAGGCGTAAAATCGCCAATAAACTGGCCCGCCTGAAAAAGGAAATGAGCACGCTGCAAGACGAAGAGAACCAACGCAAACAGCGATCCAGCGAGCGTAAAATCGAATGAGTGCTGCTCGCGGCTGTGGCAAAAAACCCGTCGACCACAAGAGGTCGACGGGTTTTTTGTGCATTACTAATGCTTCGCTTTACAGATTCTTCGCCATCCACTGGTAACAGCGCGCGTAGCCCTCTGCGTTCGCCGTTTCAGCCCCCTCATATTCGGCCGTCCAAACCCCATCGTAGGTTTGCAGGCAGTCGAGGACGTGGTCCAGATGCATCTCCCCTTCTCCCAAAACCCGTCCCTGATAGGCATCGCGAATGCCGACACCATCCTTAAGATGGACGTGAAAGACATACGGCGCGAGGATCTCGAAAAAGTGATTGATGGAGTCAACGTCGTGACCGAACCACCGATAGTTCATGGTGTCGAGGTTGACACCGAAGCGGTCGGATCCTACTCGTCCGATCAGATCCAGCTGCCAATCCCCATCATTAGTAGCAAGGCCGTGGTTGTCCAGGGCGATGCGGATCTGGGTCTCTTCGGCGATGTCGGCACAGCGTTTGAAAGCACCCTCCAACATCGCGTCCCACTTCTCGGCAGGTACAAGGCCGCCGCGGTTCCATCCACCATCGGTGCGCAGAACATCCGTGCCTAAGATGGGAGCAAGATGGCAGATCTGGCGATAACGACGCAGCTCCGCAGTCAACTGATCTGGATCTACCTGCAGGAAATCGTTTTGAGCGGCGATGGCTGAAACCGTCAGTCCATAGCAATCCAAAATCTTCCGCGCAGCTGCGGCCGCCGCCTTACCATCATCCTTATTGTCCCAGATGTCCCGAATCTGTAATTCGCAGTAGGCGTAGCCGATCTCAACAGCTCGCTGAGCAAATGCTTCGAGTCCGTACCCAGGCCAGTTGTAATAGATTACTCCGGCTCGGTGCTTCGTGTCGCTTGCTCCTGTTTCCACGGTGCGACGTATTTTCCTTCGACCTTCAGTAGCTCCACCTCATAAATCAGCAGGGAATTAGGCGGCACTGTGCCAGCCTGTTTGTCCTTGTATCCCATGCCAGCTGGGATGACGAAGCGTGCCTTCCCCCCTTCGCGCATCTCCTTGATTGCTTTTCTAAAACCGAAAGTGGAGTACATGAGATTCAACGCAGTCGGCTGGTCGTATTCTTCGAAAACAGTACCGTCTCTCAGGGTCCCTTTATACCGAACGAGAACCGAATCCTTGGCGGCGGGTTGTTTCCCCGTACCCTTCCTCAGCTCCTGAATGACAATGCCCGACGGCAGCCGGCGGGCCCCTTCTTCGGTGGCTGCTTGCGCCAGATACGCTTTCCGATGGCGTTGGCGCATCTTTTCAGATAGATTGCCGACCCTGGGGAGATATTCGCCCAGGTTGACCGCGGGTTTGCTTTCGTGGGCGATGTCAAGCAGGCCTTGTTTGACCGGTCCTAGTTCTTCGGGCGTGATCTGCCCTTTGAAAGGTCCCATCTGGTCGGCCAAGCTCAAACCCAGCGCATACAGATTCTTTTCTTTCTCAGTTAGTTCGACCTGCTTTCCACCGCCGCAAGCGACGAGCACGAAGGTGGCAGCAGTTGTCAAGATGGCTAACATACACATTGTAAGAGGCCCTCCTCTATTCGATTCCAAGAAGTTCAACTTCGAACACCAGGGTAGATCCCGGTGGGATTTTGGGGGAGGGTGAGCGGTCGCCGTAAGCCAGATCGGCAGGGATGACGAGCTGCGCCTTGCCTCCTACCTTCATCAGCTGCAAACCCTCCGTCCACCCTGTGATGACCTGAGTCATCCCAAACACCAGCGGCTCACCGCGTTCCACGGAGCTGTCGAACACCGTACCGTCTGTCAGGGTCCCGTGGTAGTGCACCTTAACTCGATCGGAAACCTTGGGCCTAGCCCCGGTGCCGGCCACAGACTCTTGGTAAACCAAACCGGAAGCTGTTTTGTGGGCACCCTGCCGGGATGCTGCTTGGTCGAGAAACGACATACCTTTCGATTTCTCGGGCTCAGCAGCTGTGGCTAAACGGTCTTTCTCCATCGCCTTCAGTTTCGTTAGGCGATCCGCCGACAGCTCAACGAGCAACGGCTTTGCCAAGGCAGCATCCTCGAATCCGCGCACAACCATCTTCAGCTCGACGGCGGTCAGCTTTCCCTTCATATCCCCCAGGCTTTCACCGACAGCTAATCCCAAGGCATAAAGTGTTTTGTCTCTTTCGGTTTGCAGCCCGCTGGAAGCCCAGAGGCTCGCGGGGACGCTCAACGTCAACAAACAGCAGAGAACAATCAGGCGAATCATGGTAAGTTCCTCCTTTGAGCCCGATGTCAAAATTCAAACCAAATAATGAATAGATTGCAGTGGGGGAGTGCAACAGCGGCGGATAGGCGGAGCGGTCAGCGGTGTTCCTGTTGGTAGTGTTTTCGGAGAAAATCTAGGGCGAAATCGTTTTGCAGGTTTCGCCACACGGCGTGGATGTGGTTGGCGCAGTTTTGGGTGTTGTCATACTCCGCTAAGAAGTTGTTCCCTTGGATTCTGTAGTAATGAGGCGCTCCCACTTTCCGTGGTCCGGCCCAGACGAAGAAGCAACCAGCCGTGGCACTAGGAAGCACGCGTTCGATTTCCAGTTGCGCCAGCGGTTCTGGTAGCCTCCGAACATAGGTTTGGACCAGAGCAACAAGCACTTCCTGTTGCACCGGGGTCATCTCGGCGGCACTCAACCCCTCGGGTTTCAGCCCACCTTCGACGTGCGGTAGATTTCTGGTGAGAATGTCGGCAGGAGCCTCACCCATCAGCACCGCTTTTATTTGCTGCTCCTTATCGAAGCTCGATACCAGCTGTCTGCCCAGATCTTCCTCCTCCTTGAGGGCACGAAAACCACTTTTTTCTCCGTGACGTACGTGCGCAGGGTTGGCGCCTAGGAAGATTGGGGCGGTACCTATGTGTTGGCCGTTGATGATGGTGAAGTTGAGCGATACATGATGCCCTTCGAAACGCCAACCCCAGAGCAACTCAGTGGCAGGGTCCCCGAAAACGGTTACGAAGTAGAGTTCGGGGTCGCGGGTGAACTTGCGCCCCTGGCCTTCTATACTAGCGAGTATCGGCTCCAGCTCAATGATGGCGCACACCTTCTCGTAAGCGCTGTCGCTAAGGCCGGTTTTCACTAACCCGCGGGCCAATAGGCGTTGCGAAGGGTCCATTTCTTTGAGCGGCAGACCTGCCCGTAGGCGCGGTATGTAATGCCAGTTTTCGCGCTCCGTCGTATCGGAAAAGTCGAGCTCCGCCTTAGCCTTCTGGCCGGCTTGCAGAGATTGCAGGAATGCTATGGCTGCCTCTTGCATCTGTTTGATGGTATCGTTCTGGTTCATGAGTAGCTTGGATCCATTCCTGTTAGGGTTTACGTTCGGAAAGGTTGTCATCCAGATCGATCGTAGAAAACTGCTGACCGCTCTGTGCCACAGCGATGCGCAAGAACTCCAACTCACAGTCGTGCGGGTTGTAAAGCCCGTGCCCGTTTTCCACGCCTTGCCAGGTAACCGAATCGGGACCCACGTCAAAAGTACGATCTTCGATGGTCATCAAACCGGTGCCACGTAAGATGAAAAACGATTCTTCAAGCGCCTCGTGGTAATGATATCCCACCGACCCGCCGGGCTCGAGAATTGCGTGATCCAAGAAGGTAAAGTTGCTGGTAAAATCGTCAGGGGCCCAAATGTGACGCGTGGCAATGCGGCCGATGCCGCCGTGAATGGCGGAACGCCATCTGAGCCTTGCGACATCCACACGATCTTTTAGCATAGAGGTTCGCAGGTGAGCAGGTTCGTTCACGGCCACGGCAACATGCAACATCAATGCTCGTTCTTTACGTCGATTGGTCGCCGCAAACTCGGCGCAGAGATAGGTGTCGCCGGCGGCCAGCCGGATCCCCGCACCCATGTCTACGTGTCCATTCAACACGATCACGACTCGCTCGAGGTCAAGTTCGGTTGGCCGGAAGGTTTCGCCTTCGGCGAGTTGAATACACTCCCATTGTCGCCACAGCGTGCAAAATGAATTGTTGCCGAAGAAACGCACTGTGCGGTCGGTCGGCATTTTATTTCGATCCAAGTGGAAATGATCGGACGCGGACATGCTTGTCACTATCTGACAGTTCGAACAATGGTAGAAACCCTGCAACGTGGGCCACTTTGTCGCTGGTGCACCGTTAATAAAAATAGCCGGCATATGGACAAAGGACAACAAGCGGCGGTTGCATTCCGTCTCAGTTGCCCTTAGGCTTCATTCCTCATTGCCCTACCGCATGGTCAAAATCATCCCGGAGTAAATCATGGGCCGTGAAGATCCGATCTCGGTTGCCATCCTGGGTCTCGGGCGCAGTGGATACGGCATCCATTGCCGCTGGTTGTCGCGGCAATCTAACTCGTTTCGCATCGTTGCCGTCGCTGACCTGCTGGCGGATCGCAGAGCCCGGGCGGCGCGTGAGTTCCACTGCGAAGCCGTCTCCGATTTCAAGACTCTCCTCGGGCGGAAAGACATCGAGCTCGTCGTGAATGCCTTGCCTTCGCACTTGCACCCAGCAATTTCGGCGACGGTGTTGCGCAACGGGCACCATGTGGTTTGCGAAAAGCCGGTAGCCTGGCGGACTGCCGACTTCGATCGCACGGTCGCGGTCGCCCGTCGAGCCCGCCGCCGATTCGTGCCATTCCAACAACGCCGCTTCTCACCTTTCTTCGAGAAGATCAGATCGGTGATCGAATCCGGGGTGCTCGGCGAGATCGTTGCCATCAACCTAACCTTCAGCAACTTCGCCCGACGGTGGGATTGGCAGACCCTGCGGGAGTTCAAAGGTGGAGCCTTGTTGAACACCGGCCCCCATCCGTTAGACATGGCACTGTGTCTGCTCGGTTTCAAGAAACCGGAAAAGATCTTTTGCGTGATGCGCCACGCCAATTCAGCGGGAGACGCTGAGGACCATGTAAAGCTAGTACTAAGTAGTTCGAAAAAGCCGGTTGTGGATATAGAAATATCCTCGTGCGTCGGTTTTCCGGGTGAGACGTTTGCTGTCAATGGTTCTCTTGGCAGCCTAGTAGGGGGCTCAGCCGGTTTGCGTTGGCGATATTACGATCCTCGGCAAGCACCGGAGTTGCAGCTGGTGCGCCAGCCGATTCCGGGACCGGCCTATTGCAGCGAAGAGTTGCGCTTTGTGGAACGGAATTGGCACCCTCGTGGCCGCCAAGTTGACGAGTTCAGCTACATGTGCGAGAGGTTTTACCGTCAGTTGTACGACTCGCTTCGATCAGGATCTCCGCTGCCGATCGAACCCCGTCAAATCCGGGTGTTGGTGCAGGTACTGGAAGAGTGCCAACGCCAAAGCCGCCTGTGCAAGCTGCCAGTGGAAGGGTGGCCAGACCCAGATTGAGCCGGCACGATCCTCCGACAATCATTTCTGACCCAGAGGCACTCCATGATCTTGTGGCGACGGCCCAGGGCTATGATCGCATCGCCATCGATACCGAGTTCGTGTGGGAACGCACTTACTACCCAAAGCTGGGATTGATTCAATTAGGGTTGCCAGAAGGCGAGTGTTATCTACTCGACATTCCCGCCTTGGGAGACCTTCAAGTGCTCGGTCGGATTCTCGAAAATCCCGATATGCAAATAGTTTTGCACGACCCACCTCAAGATCTCTCGATCCTGCGCCGGGTTACCGGGGCTTATCCGCGTTCCGTCTTTGACACGCGTTGTGCTGCCGGGTTCGTCGGCTTGCCGTCAACGCTGTCGCTAAGTGACCTGCTAAAAGAGCTGCTCAATATCAACCTCAGCAAAACCGCTTCGCGCACTAATTGGCTGCAGCGACCGCTGACAAACGAGCAGCTCGAATACGCTGCTGGCGATGTGCGATATCTGTTGGAAGCCAGCGACGAGTTGGTGCACCGAGCATGTAAACGAGGGTTGGAGGGTTGGATGCAGGAAGAAATGCGCACCTTCGACGAAGGTTCGATATACGACGAGCGGAACGGACGGGAGCAGTTTTTGCGTATCAAGGGAATCCAACGTTGCCGTCCCCGCGAGCTGGCAGTGCTGCGCGAGCTAGCAGACTGGCGCGAACGCGAAGCCAGACGAGCGGACCGGCCGCGCTCGCACATTATCGGTGACCAGATGCTGGTTCACCTAGCCCGCTTCAAACCAAAATCTCTAGATAGCCTGAGTGAATTTTACGGACTGGCTGAGCGGAAGATCCGCAAGTATGGGAAGGAATTAGTTGCTGCCGTGACTTCTGGCCTGCAGGCCGACAGCTGTCCGCAGCTGCCACCTCGTCCTCGCGATCCGCGAGCACGCAAACGGCAGATCGACGCGTTGTTGGAGCATGTTCGTCAGCGGGGGGAGGTCGTCGGTGTCGACCCTCGGCTGGTGACGTCGCGCGCCGAACTTAAGGAGTTGTTTGGTGCGGGTGAAAACGCGCTTGTTGGGCGGATGATGAAGGGGTGGCGGAAGGAGTTTCTGGGAGATCTAAGTGGTTTGGGTGCGTTCGAACGAGCCTTGAACCGGTAAATTCGGTTTGTCTACTGGTTCGGAGTCGGGGCGGCGACCTCCGGGCGTATCTCTACCTTGGTTTTGCACTCGATTTTGTAACGCACTCCTTCTGAGTATTTGCTGGTGATGAAGGCATGGGCGAGTTGGGCTCCGTTCTCGCGGGCCTCGTTCTTGGTAAGGAACTCAAGTTCCTCTTTGACCGCAACGTTGAAGACATCGACGCGATCGCCGTGATCGTCTCTAACCTTGACCTTCTCCACCTTGTATCGGCCACCATGCATGCGCACTATGCGAATGCGTGCAGTCAATCTGGTCATTTTGCTCCTCTAGTTTTATCCGCCGAAAAGCGAAAAGGGGCGCAAATATATGCCTTTCTCTCCCAATTCCCAAACAACGTCACTGGTTTCCTTCCGCACGTGGCGGCACATCGATAAAATCCTCTCCTGCTTCTCGTTGCAGGTACCGATCAAAGTACTCGAGGAGCGATCGCAACATCTCCCCTAAAGATTGCGCTTCATTGCTGATCTTTAAGTACTTCTCCTTGTGTGTGATCGGGCGTAAGCCAATCCGGTAGTTTCCGGCGAGCCCAACGGGAAAATCGTCCAGACTCTTGCCAGCAGCAGCTACCTTCAGATGGCTCACCTCGATCCAGAAGTTCTGCGGGCCGGCAGAACGGATCTTCGCGACACGGCCGTAAACGACTGCGTCGAAGTCCCCTACCTCTTCGTCCAACATGAAGTTTACCGGGGAATTAATCTCTACGCCCACCATCTTCGCCCGCGGCAGCTCAAGGCCGATCCGCTTGCGCCGCTGGCCAACCCATATCTCGGCAACCAGCTCCCCGCGCTTGACCTGCGAGTTGGCGCGCGAACCCGCCAAGTAGATCAGGTTCCCGTGGGTCCATTGCCTCTTCGAAGAATTGCTGTTGCGACCAATTGCCTTCTCCACATCGACATCTCCCGGGTCGGGTCCTAGCGCCCCGCTCGATTGGGAGCGGTCGGGTTTCATCCCGGGGGCTGTTACATACGCCAGGTGGGCAAGCCACTCCCGTTGGGACTGCGTTCGAAACTTGAGAAAGTCGGTCTCGGCTTTCTCGTAGCGATACTCTTGTTCGAGCACGTTGCCATCCTTGCCCTTGCCGAGTTCGGCTGTGAGCTGACGCTCTTCCAAGCCCAGTTGTGCATGGGTGGTCTTTAGACGTTCGTATTCCCGCTCGATGTCGCGAAACTCGCGTTTCGAAATTAGCCCACTCTCGAGCAGCTTACGGTGACCCTCGAGGGTCGATTCCCCCCCGATTATCTCTTCGAATTGCTCCTTCTCAAAACCGACCTGCTTGCGTTCCAGTTCACTAACCTGCAGCTGGGTTCGGGTTTCGCGTCGCTGGTATAGATGCTGTGAAAGCAGTAGATCCACGTACGCTTCGCGGGGGCGCACCTGTTCCTCCAGCTGAGCCAACTCCACTACCTCCTTCGCGAAGTCGGCGATGAGCAGGCGTTCACCGGGGTAAATTGTCTCCCCTTCCGATTTGAGGCGCGCCCCGATATAGAAATCGTCCTGCGCGTAGAGTCGCACCACGTCGCCGCTGTAGGGGATAATGCGCGCTCCGTCGCCGGAGATGAACTTGAACGTGGTACCTTCAAGGAAACGGCCGACCTCGGGCACTGCAGCGATGATTCGGTAGAACACAAAAGCGACCAATAGCGCCAGCAAAAGCAACCCGTAAACAGTCTTGAGCAGACGGCCGAAATACCGGATTGCTAGAGGCCCCACCAATAGCACCAACGCTGGCAGCGGTCTGCCTGCCCCGACTGCAATGCCGAGACAGACGAGGACCCAGACCACCCACCAGAAGTTGCGGCGCACTACGACGTAGTGATTGCCATGGCGTGCCAGCAAGGCGCGTTCGCGTATCTTGACGATCGCCTCTTCCGCCGACTTCGCTATAACCCGGATCTCGTTCATGTCGTTGCCTCCTCAAGGCGAATCAGGTCGAGATCCGTGTTTCGCAGCGCCAGGACATGCCGTATGTTTTCACGTGCCAGCGCCCTGAATTCCGGGCAGGTTTTGAGCAGTTCCCGCCGTTGGCCAGCACCTATCAGACGGCCTTTGTCGAGAAACACGAAAAAGATTTTGTCATCGGGTAGAGCAAAATACGGCGCCAAGGTGTGGGCTACGACAACGACCGTGCGGTCCTGGGACGCTAATCCGGCGATCGTGTCTACCAGTTCATTTTCCGAGAACTTGTCCAAACCGCTGGTTGGCTCGTCGAACAACAGAATGGGACATTGGGTCAAGAGGGAAAATCCGATGCTTACCCGCTGCTGTTGACCACCGGAGAGATTGCCCGAAAGCCCTGCCAGCCGGTCCAACCCTTCTCGCCGCTCCATGAGCTCCACCCTCTGTGGTTCGAAGCCAAACAGCATCCGACCTAGCCGCAGCATAAAACCCGAGCGGACCTCGTTGGTGGTAACCCGCACCTCCTGTTCCATCTCCTCGATCTCGTCCAGCACTTTGGCCATTCGTAGAGCCTCCTGCAGATCCTCCTCCGTAGAGTCGGGGGAAAGCAGCTCCGCGTTCCGCAGAATCGACAAAGACATGAGAGAAATCTTTTGCGACAGATATGCCATCAGTAGCGAGAGATTTTTGCGTTCTATCTCGCGGACGTCGGTGTCACCGATCAACACCGAGCCCTCCTGCGCTTCAAGGTTTCCCCGCAATAGCTTGAGCACCGTTGATTTACCACAACCACTCGAACCGCACAACACGGTCATCTGGTTGCCGGGCACGCTAAAAGTGATATCCTGCAACGCCGGTTGTGCAGATTCCGGGGTATCTGGATAGCGGAACGTGACGTTCTGAAACTCAATGTTGTGACTCGTTATGGGAATCTGTTTGGTGTAGGTGCCGTGGTGGGTTGCTGCGGCTTTGTCGAAAAACTCCTCGCTCCATTGCACGCTGACCATCAGAGGAATGATGTCCTGCCACGATTGGATCACCGCCATGATTGGACCCAGTACCCTCTGGGCGTAAGCGTTGATCACAATGTAGAAGGTCAGCGAGATCGCCCCTTCGATCACCTGTAGGCCGGCGATGATCGTGATACCTATGGTGAAGATAATCGAGACGGCGTTGCTCGCAGCGATCCAGGCATTGCGGTAGTTACGATTCTGGCGCTGCTGACCGATCATGGCCTCAACCGTTCTCATCGTGCGCTCACTCATCCGTCCAACCGCATCGAACGACTTGATCAGATCAGCATTCGCCAACGACTCGTTGAACATGGACATTGCCTGGTCGCGCAGGCGGCTGTGTCGGCGCCTATTGGCGCGGATGCGCGATCTGAAAAAGGACATCACGAACACTTGTAGCGGTATTACCAACAACAAAAGCGTGAAAATTGGCGCTGACATGAAGTAGATAACGCCGAAGGTAGCAACGATATTGATCAAGTTGGTAATGAGGGAGGGCACGAAATCGCTGTAGAACTGGCTGTAGGCGGGCAGATCGCTGTTGTAGGTCGTGTAGAGTCGTCCGAGACCGAGCGATTCTTTCGACTCCTCGTTCATTTCTTCCATATCGCCGAGGAACCGCCGCCTGAGATCGTACATAAGGTTGAACGAGCCTTCGGTCGAGAGATACTGGTAGACCATCACCACGATTACCCGGGCGATCTCCAATAGGGCCCAGATAAGACATACAGTGAAGAGTGCGGCGCTGCTTTCTTGCAGATCCACGACCAAAGGCAAGATGCTGCCGACGATGATGGCACTAGGAATCGGTCTCAGGAATTCGATGCCAACGTTCACTAACGCCACCATGATGGCGCCGCAATACAAGTGGAGACTGACCGCGCCGCGCTTCAACATGAACCATATAAGCTGGTGGCCTTTCAACCGACGTTTTTCGTCGGTAGCCAAACGATACTGCAGCGTTCTGTCAGATGCGGAGATTTCCGTCATGTCCGTCATGACGATATCCTTTCGCGCTCGGAGGCTCGAGCAGACATTAAGATAAACTATTGTAAATACAACATTTACGCAATTAATGGATGGCGACGTATTACAACTGAAATTTGATAACTACTTGATAAATATAGAGATTATCGATCGACAAAGCCATGCATATCGGTTTGTGATGCTCTTCTCAAAGACTGTAAAATCTTATAAAACCATATGTTATATCAATCTTCCTGAGCAATCATGCTGCCCGAAGTTTTCACCCTAGTGTTTGCCTCGGCTCTTTGCCATGCGTTGTGGAATCTGGCTGCCAGGCGCGTTTCTGGAGATCTGGTGGTGTTGTGGCTGGGGTTCGGCGTTGGCGCGGCATTGATCTTCCCGTTTGCAGCTTATCTCTGGTATCTCAACCCAGTAACAGCGTTCCCACCAGCATCCTTCAAGTTCATAGCTCTCACCGGCATCATTCACGCCATCTATACGGGGTTGTTGTCTTGCGCCTACCGGCATGGTGAAATCAGTGTGGTTTACCCCGTTGCCCGGGGTTCGGGCGTAGCCATGACCACTATCTTGGGTGTGGCACTTCTTGGGGAACAGGTTTCGGGATCCGGATTCGTAGGCGTCCTCCTGGTGCTGTTGGCTACCCTCTGTTTTGGCATCCCTGCCTTGCTGTCGGTGAGGGCGAAGCGAGGCTACTTCTTTGCTTTGGGAGTGGGCTCGACGATCGCCGTTTATTCTCTGGTGGACAAAACTGCGGTGAGTATTGTTCACCCGGTATTGTATATATGGGCGATGTTCTCGCTTTCCTTTCTTCTCTTGTGGCCGTTGGTGCTCCGACTGAACGACGAATCGATCTTGCCCCGTGTGCGTGCCCTATGGCGATATGTAGCGGTGGTGGGCAGCGGCTACTTGATATCTTATCTACTGATGTTGTTTGCGTTAACGCTCGGCCCGGTCAGCTATCTGGTCGCTGCTCGAGAAAGCTCCGTGGCGTTGGGCGCAGCACTAGGCATTATATTTCTCAAAGAACGATTAACGTTTCTCAAGTTGTTGGCCATAGCGTTCATGACCGCCGGTGTGATCTGTCTCAAGTCTGGATGATAAGTTCAGTTACCCCCCCTCGCGGGATCTCGCGTGTGACCGGTCCTCGTTTGTTGCGCGTCGCCACGACGGTCGCTTGGCGGCTGG
>CAYNZV010000055.1:21225-28054 GCA_964401715.1 uncultured Gemmatimonadaceae bacterium
TTCCCCCCGCTGGTTTTAGTGGGGGACGGACGTCGAACCCAGCTTCTGCTTTGTGGCGACTTGGGGCAGACGTTAGGTCTCCATGAACTTGGTGTGACCGGACTCCCATTCTGCCGGCGTTATATATCCACCATCAACCACCAGTGAGGTGCCGGTAACCCCGGCGGAATCTTCGCACGAAAGGTAGAGGACCGCGCGCGCGATTTCGTTAGGCGAAATGATAATTCCCGTTGGCACCCGTCTAAGACGAGCGGCAAGGGTAGCTTCTGGATCCGGGGTGGTGCTGAGGTGGAAACGCAACATCGGGGTGTCGGTGATGCCGGGACAAACGCAGTTGCAGCGGACGCCGTCGGCGGCGTAATCCACTGCGATATTGCGACTCAGGCCAAGTACGGCATGTTTCGAGGCGATGTATGCTGGCGTCAGACCTTGTCCAATGAAACTACCTACCGAGCCGATGTTGACGATGTAACTGCGGTCATTGGCCCGCAGATGAGGAATGCCGAATTTCACGGCGAAATAGATCGCTTTGAGATTGACTCCCATGAGCAGGTCCCATTCCTCCTCGGGGTATTCGTGCAGCGGCGCCACGTGGGCTACGCCCGCACAGTTCACCATGATTTGCAAATCGCCGAAATCGCTAACGGTTTGGTCCAGTGAAGTCCGAACCTGGTCCCCTTTGGTAACATCGCACTCGTGGAACTTGGCGTGGCCGCCGGCTTTCTCAATGCGCGCCACCAACGCTTCGCCTCGCTCCGTCTGTATGTCCACCACTGCAACGTGAGCCCCCTCCGCCGCGAAAAGTTCCGCCGTGGCTTCTCCCATTCCTGACGCGGCGCCGGTAATCCAAGCAACCTTGCCTTCCAGTTTACTCACGCAAACCCCACTTCTGTCTATGATTGCTTTCAGTTGGTCCCGCCGTACTCCTCATCCGACCTGGAGCCGTTTCCATTTGTCGCGATACCCCGGTCGCTCCAACACCTCGAGGTTGACTACGCCGGCGGGCAATCGCCCCATGGCCAGCTCAGCTACACCACGAATGGCCGCGGCGCCGATATCGCGAAAAAGCTCTTCTGTCCAGGCGATGGAATGCGGTGCCAACAAAACATTGTCGAGCTTGCCGAAACGGTGCGGCTCGACTAGCGGTTCACCGTCGAAACAATCGATCGCCGCGCCCGCTATCTGCCGCTTCACCAGGACATCGTAAAGTGCTTCCTCATTAACGATGCCGCCGCGAGCAGTGTTGATGATGTAACTGCCGACTTTCATCATCCCTAGCTCAGCTTGGCCCACCAAGTCTCGCGTCTCCTCATTGAGCGGGCAGTGTACCGAGACGAAATCTGCTCGACGCATGAGTTCATCCAATTCTACCAGCTCCACACCGATCTCGGCGGCTGCTTTCGACGTTACGTACGGATCGAAGGCCAAAGGTCGCTGCATGCCGAACACCCTCAGCAAGCGGATAGTCTCCCTCGCGATTCCCCCTAATCCTATGGAGCCGAAGGTGCGATCACGCAGCTCGATGCCGTGGTATAAGGTTCGATCATTCCAGTTTCCGGTGCGTACCAAGCGATCTTTCGCTACGACATTGTGGGTCAGCGCCAACAACCAGCCAATGGCTGCTTCTGCCACCGAACGGTCGACCGCCCCCGAGGTGATCAGTAACACCACGTCGTTGTCAGTGCAAGCATCCACGTCTACCGAATCGTACCCCACCCCAATACGGCTGAAGACCAGCAAATTCTCGGCATTCGAAACCGACTCAGGCGTGACCCGGCCACCAAAGACTACCATGCCGTTAGCTTCGCGTAGCTGATCCGATCCGATTTCCGCGCGCGTGTCCGTCAACACATACGATTCCAGCAACGGATACTCGTCAAAAACGCTCAAACCCATATCCTTGAATTTTAGGTTGCCCTCAGCGTCATAGATATCAGGGGGCATGGCAACGCGGAATGTTTTCATCTCACTTCATCCAACCATGGGTCCGCTTCAACGCAGATCGGATCGACAGCCACTTGGCGCGGGTGAGGCCCGGCGTAGTGCCACAACATGATTAACCGCTCTGGACCAGAGTTTGCAAAGCTGTGCACCCGGCCGCTGGGAAGTAGTATGGTATCTTTGGGGCCTAAAGTGTACGACCGACCCTCCACATTGCAGCGCACTGAGCCGGCGACGACGGCAACTGCTTTGTCCACATCGTTCAGATATGCAGAGATGCTGCCTTCTGGCTCTACAATGGCGAACACACCAGCGATGTTTAGGCCTGGCATAAGCTGACTGTTGCAGCTATCGACGCAACGGGCGTCTGGACCTATGGCTTGGGTCGCGGCATCCGCCAACCGGACCACCCACTCAGCCTCAGGTTGTCCACTGGAATCCTGCGGCATGCGACGCCGTGAAAAAAACCGCTCATCCATGGTTCGCTCCAAGCGCATTGTCGGCACCGCGGCATAAAGAACAGCTAGGTCGTGCGCAGCGGGATTCAAAGCGGCGTGGGCACAACCCGCAGGGATGGTGATGTTGTCCAACGACGACAGCGCGTAGATGCGGCCTTCCACTTCCATCAAGATCTCACCGCTGAGCAACGTAATCGTTTCGTCGTAGATGTGGTGGTGGTACGGCAAACGTACACCTGGACAAAAGGTGGAAATCCCGGTGGTGATTCCTTGGGCCTGGTTATGCGCCCCTACCATCGGTTCGAACGTAACGCCCGGAATGACCTCGATGGCAGCTTCACTTCCAGGCCTGTTGCACACTTCGGATCGAGAGGGCCGCATGGACTCCGGAGGGCGCCGCAAACGGCTGTCAACCGGCGCGGCACCATTACTGGCCAGTGCCGGATTCATCGCGCGGTCGCGGCCCACATGGGCCAAGGCGCCCCGCAAGCTGCGCAACAACAATCCGCCATCGAGCCCTAAGGCCAACATGCGAAAACCTTGGCTCCGGCGTTGATCCAGGTTCTCGTTGCTCGTTGCTACAACACCGCAGTTCTTGCCAGCAGCGCGGATGGCATCTTTGGCGGCCAAGATTTGTTCTGCTACCCCAGGGCCTTCCCATTGACCGGGAAATCCAGCGGTGGAAGAGAAATCGGCGGGACCGAAATAGAAAAGTTCGGTTTCCGATACCTCCAGTAGACGATCTATGTTCTTGGCGCCGGCGACCGACTCAATGATTGGGATTACGAGTACGTGCTCGTTGGCCTCTTCTACATGTTCGGCAAAACAGTGGCCCCAGCACGTGGCCCGTTCAGCACCTATGCCGCGCAGTCCCTTGGGTGGATAATGGGCGAAACGAATGGCCGATTCTAGCTGCTCCACCGATTCGATCCAAGGCAACACCACACCGTCGGCGCCGATATCCAATGCTCGTTTGATCAGGCCGATGTTCACTTCCGCCAAGCGAACCAGCGCTACCGTTTCGCTGCGCACGGTAGCACGTAGATGTTCCAGGATATCGCGCCAATCGAGCTGGCCATGTTCGGCATCTACCACGACCCAGTCCAAACCCAGCGCCACTGCCATTTCAGTGATGCTAGCCGATTCTAGGGTCACCCATAAGCCGTAGACCGGTTCGTCCGCGGCCAGCTTCTGTCGCAGTTTGTGTATGGCCTTGCTTTTCAAGAGATCCTTATCTGGCTTGCTGAACAGCGAGAATATAGAAAAGGAAAACTGCCGACGAAATTGAAACTGGGAGACTCAGTCTCTATCGGACGATTTTTGCAGCCAATTGCGAGGCCGGAGAAAGTCGCGGTAGAGAGTAGCTTCAGCTGAATCCGGTTCCGGGAGCCAGTCGTATTTCCAGCTGACCTTCGGGGGAAGCGAAACCAGAATCGATTCGATGCGGCCATGAGACTGTAGACCAAACAACGTACCGCGGTCGTACACTAGGTTAAACTCCACGTAGCGGCCGCGGCGATACAGTTGAAAATCGCGTTGGGTATCGGTATACGGCGTGTCTTTACGCTGCTGTAGAATCGGCTGGTAGGCAGGGAGGAAGTGATTGCCGACGCTGCGTACAAATGCGAAGCTCGTGTCGAAATCTTCGAGCTGCAGATCGTCAAAGAAAAGGCCGCCAATACCGCGGGTTTCATCGCGGTGTTTGATATAAAAGTACTCGTCGCAACACTGCTTGAATTTCGGGTAGAGATCGTCTCCAAACGGATCGCAGGCGCTTTTGGCGACGGTGTGCCAATGAACCGCGTCCTCTTCGAAGCCGTAATAAGGGGTCAGGTCGAAGCCGCCGCCAAACCACCAGACGGGATCATCTCGGTCGATCTGAGCGATAAAACAGCGCAAGTTGGCGTGGGTAGTGGGCACGTATGGGTTGCGTGGATGAACGATCAACGAAATCCCCAGCGCTTCGAAAGGAGAATCGGCCACCTCCGGTCGTCGTGCGGATGCTGCCGCTGGGAGGCGTTGCCCCTTTATGTGGGAGAAATTGACCCCCGCCTTCTCCAGCACAGTCCCTTCTTCGAGGACGCAAGAACATCCTCCGCCACCCTCTGGGCGAACCCATTCATCTCTACCGAACCTGGCAGTTGTCTCCACATCTTCCAGAGCCAGACAGATTTGATCCTGCAGGCCGGTGAGATACTTATGCACAGTTCCAATCATAGTGTTTCGCATTAGGGTGGATTTCCCAACTTGACGCGTTGCACGGTCGTAGGGATATTGGTCCGCCGCTCGCCGTAAAAGAAGGGGACGTGGTGGCTGCTTCGTCAAGCAGCTATCAGTGCGGCGAGATTGCCTGCTTTAAGGAGCTTTCAATGTCGTTGTCGATGCGCGTTGGCCTTGGTCAGTTCAAGGAACTTACCGATGAGAAACTTGCCTTTATCAAACAGATAGGGGCAGACGACTTCCTCATGAATACCCCCAATCTCCCCGGTGATCAGCAATGGGAGTACGAAGACTTGGCCGCTCTCAAAAAGCGGGCCGACGACGCTGAACTGCGCCTCATGGCGCTAGAAAACGTACCCCTCAAATTTTACGACAAAGTTATGTTGGGGAAGCCGGGACGCGATGAACAAATCGAACATATGTGTACGACTGTGCGCAACATGGGTCGCGCCGGTATTCCCACCCTCGGATACCATTGGGTTCCCAACTTTGTCTGGCGCACACCGAACATGGCCACCTTGCGTGGCGGTGCCCGTTCCACCCGCTTCGACCTCGCGGAACACGATCCCAGCGAACTCACCCATGGACGTGTATACACCCCGGAGGAGATGTGGGAAAACTACGTCTACTACCTAAAACGGATTCTGCCAGTAGCCGAAGAAGCCCGAGTCCGGCTTGCGTTGCATCCTGACGATCCGCCGGTGACCGGATTGGGTGGCATCAGCCGCATCTTCTCCAGCTTCGAGGGATTTAAACGAGGCATGGACACTTTCGACAGCCCGATGCATGGTCTCGACTTTTGTATGGGATGCTGGTCTGAGATGGGGGGTCACGAGAATGTGTTGAAGGGACTGCGATATTTTGTCCCGCAAGGCAAGATCATCTACATCCACTTTCGCGACGTTACGGGAACCGCCAAGCGCTTTCACGAGAATTTCATCGACGCAGGCCAAGTAGACACGGTGGAAGTGGTGCAGGTTCTGAAGAAATTGGGGTTCGATGGGTTTATGATTCCAGATCACGTTCCGCACGTGATAGACGACACCACGTGGGGGCACAGAGGCCGCGCTCATGCCGTGGGCTACATGCAGGCACTCATCCAAGCAGTCACCAGGATCTAGCGAGGTTCCGTAGCACAAAACGCAGATCTACTTGGCGTCGTCACTTCGACCAAGATCTTTCCTCCCTTTCGATCGCTCAGTAGTTGACGCCATCGCAGCGCACATCCACTTGTCAGCAGTGCGAACCGGTCATTGAAGACCGAAGCCAGATCAAATAGACAAACCGGGGCACTGCTTGCCCGGAAATCGAACCCAACACTAGCGCCAAAAAGACAATCGCCGTTCGTTTTCATCGTTCACTGGCCGGTGAAAGTTCTTCCAGCATAGTAGAAAATTCGATTCCCAGTTGTGCTTCCAATTCCCGTGCTCTAGGGCGAGACGCGGCTTCTCGTTGGGCATCCGCGGACGAGGTCAGTCCCAGTGCCACGAAATTGCGTTTCCCGGCGACGGGGAGATGCAGAACGCGACCGTCGAAGGCTTCGGTCAACTGCGACTCCACACGTTGTAGCATGTCGTCGTCGGTGCCACTCCAAAGGTTGACCGATAAAACCCCGCCTGGATTCAGCAAGCGCCGACACGCGGCGACAAAACCGGGCGATCCGTTGGCAGACGCCATGCCGTAAGGGGTATGCAAGTCGACCAGTACTAAGTCGTAGGAGCGCTTCCCTTCCTCCTTGAGGAACCGCTCCGCGTCCATTCTCCAGACCTGCAGCGTTCTTGGGAGTTCGAAGAAACGTCGCGCCAGGTCGATTACGGCTGCACGTCGTTCAACGGCATCGAGATGACATTCCGGATAATGGTGCGATAGAAACCGTGCCAGCGAGCCACCTCCCAATCCCAACATCAGCGCACTCGTGGGTTTGTCTTCCAGCAACACCAAAGAGACCATCATGCAACGGGTGTAGTTGAGTGCCAACTCGTATCGATCGCGAAAAAACATGGTGCTTTGACGAGCCCGGGTGCCAAAGTGCAGCGTGCGGGCAGTGGACTCGTCCACCACCTCCAGTTGCCCCTCATCGTCGATACACGTAAATATCAGTTCGCCATTATAGGAGCACATGGTTTCGTGCTTTGTTGTTTAATCGTCGCGGTTTCCCCAGCGCGTGGCGACCACCGCATCCAGTGCAATCTGTCCGAGGTGAAAAGTGA
>CAYNZV010000056.1:0-16718 GCA_964401715.1 uncultured Gemmatimonadaceae bacterium
GTCTATCCACCTGACATGTTGTTGCAATTTCTTCATAACGGCGGCAACTGTTGCCAAAATGAAATTGCGACATTGTTATTGAGCTACAAGGGGAGTAGAAAAGAATGTGCGTGAGCGTTTCGGTATTGTTGGCCGTGAACATTTTCAACTCTCGCCTGCATTCAAAGCATGATTATTTCAATAAATATTGCCTCGAAAAATGCCAGAGTAGCCGGAGTTGCATCAAAATATCCAAGAGTCAATTGCCAAAAAAATCAGACTTGAGATGGGCGGACGAATTGTCAGTAGTGATGATAGCAGCCGAAGAAGGCGTTCCTTAGATCGCGATTCTTCTCATCGCAGCTAGCCCTGCCGTAGATGCTCGTAATCCTCTTGAGAAAACGTCATTAATGATGGTCGCATTAGCGGAATATAGTAACTACACAGTGGACGGGTGTTAGAAAGTGATCTTCACGTTGAAACGGGATCTTGACGTCAATGTTCTTGGTAGTCAGGATCGATTTTGCATTGTCGATTGCTTCCACATCGCCGGAGAATAGGTCTTGTTGAAGCTCGACAATTTAGTTCTGAAAAAAATCGTGCTGTTTGTGCAAAATGATGCCGGAAATGCTGAATAGCTGCCCTTTGCGCTTTTTTCGAACAAATGTTGACCATGAAAGTCAATCATAGTCATGTAAAAGCGCGCTGCCGCAAGGGGAAGCGGGAAAAACGATATCGAGGGAGTATACGCTGGAGGGATTTACGATACGAGAGTCTTATCTCGCTATCAGTGCCAGTGCACGAGCTGCCGGAATAGAGCCAAATCGATAGCTGATAGTCAGAAAACTCAGTGGAACCTATTCCCAAGAATCCCGCAACAGCCTAATCCAGTTGCCGTGCATTACCGCAACAATCTCGGTGTCGGAGAACCCGCGACGCTGAAGAATCGGGATCAACAGCTGCATATCAGCAATGGTATCCATATCGGCCGGCGACTGCTCCTTACCGTAACCTCCATCCAAGTCGCTGCCTATGGCGACGTGATCGGCGTTGCCGGTGACCTGACAAACATGGTCCATATGATTGGCGACTGTTTCAAGAGTAATCCCGGCGTTGTCCTGTGCATCGATATCCCACAGTGGCGATAACATCCAATCGTCGAAAGCGGTACCGATGACACCGCCCCGCTCCGCGAGCGCTGCTATCTGGCGATCATCGATCTGGCGATCGTGATCACAGAGCGCCCGGCAACAATTGTGAGTCGCCAGGACCCGTCCACCGAAGTTGTCCAATGCCTCCCAGAACGCCTGTTCGGCCAAGTGGCTCGTATCGAGGATTATTCTCGCATCTTCCAAAGCGCGCAGCAGCGGACGGCCCCGTTCTGTCAGACCACCAGGTGCTTGCGTCCCGTGGGCATATGAACTGATCCCGTAGTGCACCAAGCTCACCATCCGCAGTCCGTTCTCCCACCACTCGCTCACTTGATCAGGTGAAACGATGCCGTCTGCCCCTTCCATGGCAAGCACGAATCCCAATGGTGTGTTTTCCGGATCTGATTCCCAGTTTGTTAAGTGCTGATCAAGAGCTACGCGATCGCGGATCTGACGCAAAACCCCCTTGCTCTCCATGAGACGATAGTAAGATAGCTCCCCCATACACTTGGCGTAGGCGATATCCTGGGTACGCACACCGGGAAATCGCTTACCTACCGATGCCAACCTGCAGTTAACAGTGGAGAAGAACAACCCGAATTCGCCGCGACGAAGCTCTGGGAAACTGATCAGCCCTAGGCCACGACCCTTTTGAGCCATGCCGGCCTCCGCCTCACGAATAACAGGGACCTCCTGCAGCAGATCTCGATCCCATTCCAACGCATTGTAAGCGAGATCAAGATGGGAATCGATTACAAGCACGGCGAACTCTTCGGGTTATTGATGACCAACGGAGCATTCAGTAGATTCCGCGTCAATTCGTCTATCCTGATATCCCTTTTATGTTTTCGGTGGCTGAACATAGACATATTTCGACAAGATATTAGAAATAATTACTGTCGGACAAGACAAGATAGGGCAAATCATTGAGGCTATTATATTTTCAAAACGTAACTTTTTAGCGAGGAATGGAGAAAAGTTGCAAAAAACTCAGGCCGTTCCGCGATCCTCATAAGTCTATAACAAAAGGTATGCTGGACTTTCTTCTAGTAAAGACCTTATGGGAAACGAACCAAGGTTAACGGACGATTCCTAACGTAGCGCAGGATTGTGGGTGCAATATTCAGGTAGTATCCTATGGCCTCAGTTTTTAGAAGCTACAGTTCGCGGAACACAGTATTTTGTCGAGATTCACCGGCTCGATTTGAAGTTTGCCGACTTCTGTGAGTTTGAATTTCACGAATTGACCTAACGGTCGAAAATTCGCTGGGTAATCTTCTCCATTTGGGCTGCATACATCAAATGATACGCTGAATCATGGACCTGCGTGAGGGTCGTTTTGTCGCCACACCGGAAAAAGGCGAAGTATCGTATTTATTGCTGAGACCGCCGCAAGCAGAGTGTTGCCTGGTACTGGGCCACGGTGCCAGCAGCCATTACCGCCATAGGACGGTGGAATCTATTGCAACTGCCTTGGCGCACGTCGGAGTTGCCAGTTTCCGCTACAATTTCCCCTACTCGGAAGTTGGAGGTGGTCGGAACTCCAACGCGGTCTGTATTGCCACCATACGTTCCGCCGTGGAAACCTCCAGCCAGCTAGTGCCCAAAATGTCGCTCATAGCAGCCGGCCATTCGTTCAGCGGCCGCATGACCTCCATAGGAGCCGCAGAGCACCAATTGGACGGCATTAGAGGCTTGGTTTTTTATTCCTTTCCGCTGCACCCTTCGGGCAAACCGTCAGTTGTAAGAGGTGACCATCTCAATAGGGTAATCCACCCCATGCTCTTCCTTAGTGGCACAAGAGACGCACTTGCCGAGGTCCAGTTGCTGGAATCTGTTTGCGCAACCCTCGGAAATCGCGTCCATTTGCATTTGGTGGATACGGCAGACCACAGCTTCAAGATTCTTAAACGGTCGCGCCAGATCACGGACGACCCCTATAACGAGATGGCGCGCGTCGTTCAGGAGTGGTCACGCCAGTTGTGAACCGCATTCATTCGACAATACCGCTTACTGGCGCTATGAAAATCTTATTGACCAACTACCAGAAAGAATTTCTGTAAACTTACTATACAAGGACACACTCATGCTTAAGGAACCATTCAGTCTTGAAGGTCAGGTAGCTTTGATCACCGGCGGGGGTACTGGTCTTGGTTTGGGGATGTCGAAAGCGTTTGCCGCCTCCGGCGCCAAAGTGATCATAGCCGGCCGCCGCGAAGAAGTGTTGCAACGCGCAACTGAGGAAATCGGAGAGAGAGCCGACTACAGGGTCCACGACGTCGTCGATTTCACGCGATCCGAAGATCTGGTTAAGTCTGTGGAAGCCGAACATGGTGTGCTCACCGTACTGATCAACAACGCCGGCATCGGCATCCGCAAACCTACCGAAGAACTTTCGGAAGAAGAATTCTTGGAAGTATTGAACGTTCACGTGATGGGAGCCTTCTCCCTTTCCAAGTGGGTAGCCAAGAGCATGTTGAAGTCGGGCGGTGGCAGCATCCTGTTCACCGCTTCGATGACGTCGTATTTCAGCGTTCCCGGGGTTACCTCATATGCCGCCGCAAAGTCCGCCTACCTGGGAATGGTGCGAAACATGGCAGCAGAATGGGCACCGCATGGTATCCGTGTCAATGCCGTTGCACCGGGGTGGATCGAAACCGATCTCAGCAGACCATCCCTCGAGGACCCGGTTCGAAGCGCCAAGATCCTGGGGCGGACCCCGATGGCGCGTTTCGGAGAACCGGAGGATATTGGTTGGGCAGCGGTCTACCTGGCATCGCCGGCAGCCAGATTTGTCACTGGGGTCTGTCTGCCGGTGGACGGAGGGGTCTTAATAGGTCTCTGAGGAGATCCTTGGTACCACACTCATTGGAATAATCATGTAATGCTGGAAATCCTAGCAATCTGCGTCAGTGTCACCATCATCTTGTTTTTAATAACGCTCGCCCGCGCACCGGTGAACGATGATGCACTCTGCTACAACGACAACGACGGCGCCCGCAACCCGCACAAATGGGGCTACGAGGATACCCGGTTTGAGTTCGACGGCCCGCGGACAGTGCGAGTCACCGGGAACCGTTATCCGATCGCCGGATATAGCATGCCACATTTTGTCGATTTTGTAGAAAAAGTCTTAGGCGTAACAATCCGGCCTGAAGACGCCATGGTGGAAGCCGTTCCTGATTCCGTATCGCTCCCCGTCGAGAACAACGCCTTCCTGCAGGCCCTTCAAGAAACACTAGGCGCAGATCAGATTTCTCAAGACGACTCCGACCGCCTGGTGCACAGTCACGGACAGCTGAGTGTGGACGAGGTTTATCGCCTGCTACACGGCGACACGCTCGAGCGCATCATCGATCTGGTTTTGTACCCGGAAAAAGAAGAAGAAGTCAGTTCCATCATTTGCCTAGCGAACACCCACGGTGCCTGTTTGGTGCCATATGGCGGTGGCACCAATGTGTCCGGTGCGCTCGTTTGTGCGACCACCGAGCAGCGCTGTATCGCCTCGGTGGATATGCGCCGCATGACAAAGATACTTTGGCTCGATGAAGAAAACCTGCAAGCGTGTATTGAAGCGGGCATCTCGGGCAAGGAGATGGAACGGGAGCTGAACTCCAAGGGGTTCACTTCCGGTCATGATCCTGACAGCATCGAGTTCTCCACCTTGGGCGGCTGGATTTCCACCAATGCCAGCGGCATGAAAAAGAACAAGTATGGCAACATCGAGGAGATCGTTCTTGAGGCTACCCTGGTAACCCCGACTGGCGAGATTGAGGCACGCAGCGCTACACCCCGCAATTCAGTAGGCATTCCTCCCAAGGTTTTCCTTTTTGGCAGCGAGGGAAACTTTGGAATCATCACCAAAGCGATCATCAAGATTCATCCTCTGCCAGAAATCCGGCGCTACGGCTCGTTGATCTTTCCGTCTCTTCGCCACGGGATCGATTTCCTCAAAGAATTGCGTCGAGTGGGAGCAATACCGGCCAGCATTCGCCTTGTCAGTAACGTCGAGTTTCGCTTTGGACAGGCACTCAAGCCGGCTCCCGGGTTTTTCAAAGGTATCACCACGGGGATCCAAAAACTGTTCCTGTTCAAGATTATGCGTTATCGACCGCTGGAGATAACTGCGAGCACCATTGTAATGGAAGGCAGCGAGCGGGAGGTAGAACACCAGGCGGAAACCCTTTTCGCAACCGCAAAGACGTTCAAGGGGATTAGTGGTGGTTCGGGAAATGGACGCCGTGGATATATGCTGACCTTCGGCATCGCCTACATACGCGACTTCCTTAGTCAATTCCAAGTCCTGGGAGAGACCTTCGAAACATCGGTCCCATGGGACCGCATCGAGCCAGTTTGCCAAGCGGTTCAGGATGAGCTGATCTCTCAGTGCCGCACCTACAATGTGCCCGGTAAGCCGTATTTGGCTTACCGCTTGACCCAAACCTATCACACCGGCGTCTGCATCTATTTCACCATGGGATTTTGCGGTAAGGGCATAGAGAAATCTTACGAAGTTTACCACAACATCGAACGTGCTTTGCGTCAGGTTATTCTGGACAATGGCGGTTCGCTCTCCCATCACCATGGCATCGGCAAGATCCGCCGTGGATTCCTTCCGCAGATCCAAACTGAAAACAGTGTCCGTGTACAGCGTGATTTGAAAAGGTCGATGGATCCCAACAACGTCTTTGCCATCGGCAACGGACCGTTCTCAACTTCTTAAGCAAGCCGATGTTTCGCGACAAAGTAGTCATAGTCACCGGGGCTTCCTCTGGACTCGGGGCGACGCTGGCCACTGAGTTCGCCAGCGTCGGCGCCAAGGTTGTGCTCTTCTCACCCCAACCAGACAGGCAGAACGAGGTAGCTCAGCGTTGCGAAGAGGCGGGAGGAACGGCGCTTCCGATTGTCGGCGACGTGACCAAAGAGGCTGACTGTCGGTTACTGTTTGAGAAGACTGTTGCCGAGTTTGGAACCGTCGATTACTTGATCGCCAATGCCGGTGTCAGCATGTGGGCGAAGTTCGGGGATGTAGACGATCTGCAGGTCTTTCGCAAGCTCGTCGAGGTCAATTACCTAGGCGCTTTGAACTGCATCCATTTCGCGCTACCCCATCTAATCGCGAGCAAGGGCATGGTGGTAGCCATAACCTCGATCCAGAGCAAGATCGGTGTTCCCTTACACACCGGATATGTAGCTTCGAAGCATGCACTTCAGGGTTTCTGTGAATCATTACGTATGGAACTCGACGGTACCGGTGTCGATATCCTCACGGTTCTACCCCATTGGTTGCGCGGCACCGATCTGCGCAGAAACGCCTTCGACAAAGATGGTAATGCTATAGGCACCTCGTCCCGCGAACACAGTAAGGAGTCGATCTCTCTGGAAGCGGCCGCTCGGTCGATTATGACGGCAATTCACAAACGTAAGCGTTCTTTGATCATTCCCTGGAAACTTCGGCTTCTGCTCGTCCTAAACCTCTTTATCCCCACTTGGGCAGAAATGTTGATCAAGGGTGCGGTCAGGAAACAGGACTGACCACCGCTCAGGAACTCGATTAAGACACCGACGTTTCTCTTTTGTAAATCACTAAACTTAAAAAGCGAAACAATGCTGAAAAAAACGGCTTTTGTAGTAGGATTGCTGCTGTTTCTAGGAACGGCAGAAAGCCAAGATCCCGACACGGTGCTGACTGTCACCATCCCCAATGGCGAGTTCATGAGATTCGCGTGGATCCAACCGGGAGATTTTCTCATGGGTTCAGGCGAAGATGACGTCCCCCAGGGATCTGACGAGTTGCCGCCTCACGAGGTCACTCTCACTACCGGTTTCTACATGGGCATCTTCGAGATCACCCAGGGGCAATGGCGCGCGGTCATGGGTACCAACCCCTGGCGCTATGAACGCTACGTCGTGGGGGAGGTGAAAGCTCCCGCAGTCTACATTTCCTGGGATGATGTGCAGAATTTCATCTCTAAGCTAAACAAGTGGGAAGGCGCTGAAGTTTACCGTCTTCCCACTGAAGCCGAATGGGAATATGCCGCACGAGGATTCACCAGTTCGCTCTGGCATTTCGGTGATTCACCGAATTCGTTACATCTCTATGCTTGGTATTGGACAAATGCGTGGAACCGCGGTGAGGCTTATGCCCACGCGGTTGGCTCCAAGCTCCCTAACGCACTCGGACTTTATGATACGCACGGCAACGTTTGGGAATGGGTCCAAGACTGGTATGGCCCGTATTCCGGCGAAACCGTGAGCAACCCGCAAAGCCCTCTCAAAGGTACGCGGAAGGTGCTTCGAGGTGGGGGGTTTGTCAGTCCGTTTTTTGAGACGAGATCTGCGGTACGCAGTGCCGAACGTCCCGACGCCCGTTTCAGTGACATTGGCGCCCGCTTGGTCCGCCGCTTTCACCCCCCCACTACCATAAGACAGCGAAGCTGGGGCGAGATCAAACGCAACGCCAACAGGGACTCATCCGAGAAACAGAACTAATCCTCCTTTTACCGTTGCTGTTGACGGGTCTTTGCGACACTGTCGTTCTTTGATTTCCTATACCGGCCAAACAAAAAGAAGGGTTTGTTTGGCCGGTATAGGAAATGTCGTATCTTCGGGATGGCTGTGGATCGTTGGCGAATGCTTCTATACGGACCGCACCGTCACGGAGGGCAGTCTATACCACCGGTTCAACGAACACGCCATGTGCACCGATCAACTCAGTGGCATAGGCTTTGACGCTCTGACCTAATTCCCGCTACTCCATACCTGATTCCCCAGTGCTTCCGCCCGAGCGACGAATGCGAGGATCTCTTCGCGCAGATCGGCAGGAAGCTCGTCGAAGGCAAGAAGAGTGGAGTTCGCTGGCAGCGAAGTCGATTCGCTGTTCCAGCGTTCACCGTCCTGAAACCATTTTACTACTCTCTGCGTCGCACCTTTGCGGATGTAATATGCGGCGCCCAGTCCGAAAACCTCTATGGCCATCTCAACTCCGTGGTTTGTCGCCCAAAAATAGCGCCATACAACGCGGTGCTCAATCCTGTTCGCTTGTTTCCTCAATGAGCAACTTCTACCTTCATCGGTTACCTTCGCGGGAACATTCTCGATGCTGCGCCTGAAAACCAAGTTTGGAGCACTGAAATCTGCGGCAGAAACGACCGCAGCCTGGTGTTGCGAGGAGCGCATTGCGGAGCGTATCTGGAAGCGGGATTTCACCCTATGGAAAGCTCAAGACACGGAAATCGCCAACCGACTTGGTTGGCTTGAGAGTCCTGATACAACGGGAAGCTCCTTGCCGGAAGTGGACGAGATGGTTTCCGCCGTCAGAAGGGACGGATACGATCGGGTTTTGTTGGTGGGTATGGGTGGTTCCAGCCTGGCTCCAGAACTCTTTGCTTCGACCTTCCGCGCATCTCCGGGTTTCTGTAGGCTCGATGTGCTCGACAGCACCCATCCAGACGCCATCAAAAGGAAACTGGACGAACTCGATCTAGCCACCTCCCTTATCGTGGTATCCACAAAATCTGGCAGCACAGTAGAGACCCTCTCCTTCCTCAAGTTCTTCTTTACCCAGTTTTCCGAACACGGAACTGCCGGCCCCCCGGGTGAGCATTTTGTCGCCATTACCGACCCGGGAAGCGACCTGCAGCAACTCGCTTCCTCACTTGGTTTCCGACATACTTTCCTTAACGACCCGGGTATCGGTGGTAGGTACTCCGCACTGTCTCTATTCGGACTGGTACCAGCAAGACTTTTGGGTGTGGACGTAGAGAAGATACTGTCAAGTTCCCGCGTGGCGGTCTCCAGCTTCCGGAACAGTACGGAGGATCCTGGGCTGCAATTAGGCGTGTTGTTGAGCGCCGGGAGTATGCAGGGGCGCGACAAGCTCACCTTGGTAGCGAGTCCATCCCTATCCTCATTCGGCGCGTGGGTGGAGCAACTCATCGCCGAAAGCACCGGCAAAGAAGGGAAAGGGATTCTTCCCGTTAACGGCGAACAACTGGGATCGCCGCAGGATTACAGCGATGATCGCTTATTCTTGCATCTACGTTTTCGCGGTGAGAACGAGAAGGATGAGCAAATCAACGCACTTGCATTAGCCGGACATCCAGTTGCGGAGCTTGAACTGGAAAATCTCTACGACCTGGGCGCAGCATTCTTCACCTGCGAAATTGCCACCGCTGTTGCTGGAGCCCGATTACAGATCAACCCTTTCGATCAACCCGACGTTGAAGCGGCCAAACAGATCGCCCGTGAAATGGTAGCGACCTATCTCGAAGCCGGCGAGCTTCCGCAGATGGAACCGACGTTCGACGACGGCGGCCAACAGGTATTTGGAGGGACGCCGGGTACCGAGCCTGCCACCGCGTTAGTCGATTTCCTGCAGAAACGAACGGAAATAATCGCGCCATACATATCGGTTCACGCATATCTGGATCCCAGCGCGCAGACCGCGCGTCAACTTGAGGAGCTGCAACTGCATTTGCGGGCATCGACACGTATGGCAGTTACCACTGGATATGGCCCCCGCTTCTTGCATTCGACTGGTCAGCTCCACAAGGGAGACGGAGGCAACGGCCTCTTCCTACAACTCACTGGAGACTGGTCCGCCCGCTTGGGCATTCCAGACGAGCCCGGGATTTCTCGATCGTGTATCGACTTCGGGACGTTGATTGAAGCACAGAGTATGGGCGACCGCCAAGCTTTGTTGGACGCTGGCCGTTCGGTAATTCGAATCCATCTCGGAGAGAACGTGCCCCATGCCCTGAGAGAGCTACTCGCCTCATTAAGACGAATTACTTAACGCATAACCAAGGAGCAAACAACGAGATGTCACGGGCAGATATCGGTCTGGTCGGTTTGGCGGTCATGGGCGAAAACCTAGTGCTCAACATGGCCAACCATGGATTCACGGTCGCCGTCTACAATCGCACCACTGAAAAGGTGGATAATTTTCTTTCCGGTCGGGCGAAGGACAAAGCCGTACTGGGTGCACATACTCCCGAAGAACTGGTTGGCCAGCTCAAGCCGCCACGGCGAATCATGATGATGGTGCAGGCGGGTAGCGCGGTGGATAAGGTCATCGAGAGCATCAAACCGTTGTTGGATCGTGGTGATATCCTGATCGACGGAGGCAATTCGAACTACGGAGACACCATACGCCGCACCCAAACCCTAGGCTCAGAAGGGTATCATTACATAGGAACGGGTGTCTCCGGTGGCGAAGAAGGAGCCTTGAACGGACCGAGCATCATGCCTGGAGGTGACCCCAAGGCCTGGCCTCACGTCAAGGCTATCTTTCAGTCGATCGCTGCCAAAGTCGACGACGATACCCCTTGTTGTGATTGGATCGGCAACGACGGCGCCGGCCATTACGTAAAGATGGTGCACAATGGAATCGAATACGGGGATATGCAACTGATTTGTGAAGCCTACTGGATCATGCGCAACATCTTGGCGTTGCCTCCGCGGGAAATCGGCGAGATTTTCCGCGAATGGAACAAAGGTGAACTGGACAGCTACCTAGTGGAAATCACCGGCGAGATATTGACCCACATCGACGAACAAACCGGCAAACCGATGGTGGATCTGATTCTGGACACCGCCGGGCAAAAGGGCACTGGAAAGTGGACCGGTATTGAAGCTTTGCAACTGGGCGCTCCCGCGGCTACCATCACCGAAGCGGTATATGCCCGGTGCGTCTCGGCCTTAAAAGAGGAACGAGTAGCCGCAGCCGCCATATTGGGACAAGCCGAAGGGAGTTTCTCAGGGGATCGCGACAGCTTCGTCGAGGATGTGCGCCAGTCGCTCTACGCCTCCAAGATTTGTTCCTATGCCCAAGGATTTCAGCTGTTGCATATGGCAGCCGACGAACACTCGTGGGATCTGGATTATGGCAGTATAGCTTTGATGTGGCGGGGAGGCTGCATCATTCGCGCCCAGTTCCTAGGGCGGATTCGCGAAGCGTTTGCAGCCGATCCCCAGCTGACCAACCTGCTTCTCGATCCGTACTTCTCAGAAGCGTCAAAGGCTGGTCAGACCTCATGGCGTCGAGTGGTGTCCGCAGCCGTTGAACGCGGTATTCCGGTGCCGGCGTTCTCCAGCGCCCTGGCCTATTTCGACAGCTACCGCAGCGCCACCCTTCCCGCCAATCTACTGCAGGCACAACGCGATTATTTCGGCGCCCACACCTACGAGCGTATCGACAAACCCCGGGGCGAATTCTTCCACACGGACTGGACAGGTCATGGCGGAGATACCGTATCCACCGCCTACAACGTTTGACGCGGTGGAGGCGGCCAGTGGGTACCCCGCTGGGCGGAGAGCCCACGGTTTATCATCGGTTGGAATTCCGATTCGGGAAGCCCTTGAAGCGCGCCATCGCGAACCCAGGTTTCGTCGCTACCGTAGAGTTCAGCGATTAACAGCTTCTGCAGGCGCAATCCAACCTCGTAGTGCTTCTCCGACTCCCATAGGTCAGTTAACTCTTCCGGGTCCTCCTCCAGATCAAATAGCTGGCTGCGGTTTCCGGCGGAGTAATAGATCAACTTGAAGCGTCCGTCATGAAGCATGCGGGTAGCGGTAGCATCGATCCCGCACTCGCCATATAGATGGCTCCGCCGTTCGCCGCTCACCATGCACCGACCCTCTACAGAGGAGGGAATATCGATACCGGTGAGACTGAGCAGGGTTGGCATTACATCCTGCCATCCTACCAAACGATCGTCTACCAGATTCCTCCCTACCCTCGGCGGCGCGCTAAGTATCATCGGCACCTGAGCCGATTCCTCGTATAGAACACGCTTGGCCCACATGCCATGCTTTCCAAGCATGTCACCATGATCCGCAGTAAACAAAATGATTGTGTCGTCCAGAATCCCCTGTTCTCGCAGGGTCCCGATGACAATGCGAAGCTGGTGATCTATATGTGTGCACAGGGCGTAGAACGCCTGTCGTGCCGAGCGTATTTGATAGTCAGTGAACAACTCACCCTTTGAGCGCGATAGGCGGGCACCGTATGGCACCTGAGCCGGATCATCCGCCCACGCCCCCATGGTAGGCATGTCGACTCGCATAGATTGATATATATCGAGATAACACTGTAGCGGTACCATCGGCGGATGCGGATGGCAGTAAGACAGGTACCAAAAGGCAGGTCGCGTTGGATCGCGACGCGTTATGGTACGCGCCATCTGATCAGTGGCCCAGTTGGTGACATGGCAATCTTCGGGCAAGTGCCATGGCCGGCTGAGATACTCGTTGTTACCCATTCCGTGGTGGAATTGCCGCCCGGCGTATCCGCGATCGCCGAGAAACAGCTCGAAGTCGTCCACCACACCAAAATGAGCGCGACCTTCCTCGCCCAGTATGACCTCGTCGAAGCCGATGCGGTTGCGGGTAGGATAGACGTGCAGCTTGCCCACCGCGGTGGCTTGATAGCCGGCGTCGCGAAAGGTCTGCCCCATGGTCGGCAACCCCGGCATTGGCCCCCACTCGTCGAACTGTCGGTCACCGTGTGTGCGTGCACTGCAACCGGTCATCAAGGTGCGCCGCGCCGCGATGCAGACCGGCACCTCGCTGTAAGCCCTGTTATAGCGCACACCGTCGCGAGCTAGTTGATCTAGAGTAGGCGTCTGAATGCAGGGATGCCCCGCCACCCCCAGCAGCTTACCGGGCCAATGGTCAGTGCAGATCAAGAGTACGTTCGGCTGATTCCCCATGCAGGAGGAAGTTACTCCAATCCTCGCCAACGGTCGATATGCGACTGCATGGAATCCGCCAAGTCCAGATTGTTGCGCTTTTTGGCCCCCTGAATCACGATCCGCGCTTTTTGCACCAGGGTTTCCACAGCAGCTTGCCGTTGCTCCGGATTGAGCTCATCTGTGCGAAGCAACTTGTTGATGGCGTAAACACGAAACCGGTCCATGGCGGGGTATGCCCGCGAGAGCTGATCCGCATGGCCACCATATTTCACTACCAGCTTGTCCGGCACGAACGCCACCTGGTGGCGACAGGTCAGACGAATGAACAGATCGTAATCCTCGCAAACTAGCAGCCTTTCGTCGAAACCTTCGGCTTGAAGCAAGGTTTCTCTGCACATCAGAATGGAGGAGGGCGACATGCAACAAAGCTCAAGCGACCGTGCGAAGAGGTTGCCGCTATCTTTTTCGTGATGTTTGTGCGGATTCACTCGGACACCGTTGCGGATCCAGATTTCGTCGGTGTGGCAGATCCGTAATCCCGAAGAGCATAGTGCCCGCATTTGGCGGGACAACTTTTGCGGTTTCCATTCGTCATCCGAATCGAGGAGGGCGATCCACTCACCATGGGCTCGATCGATGCCTTGATTGCGCGCCGCGGACACACCCCGGTTCTCCTTGAACCGGTGAATCTGTACCTGATTCGCGAAATTCTCGCGCACGACCTCGGAGCTGCCATCCGTCGATCCGTCATCTATTACAAGTACTTCGAACTCGGCATCTCTCTGCGCTAAGACCGAATGGATAGCTCGTACAACCGACTCGCGACGGTTGAACACTGGGATTATGACGGATATCACGTTGTGTTGACGGCCGGGAAACGACTATTACCCGGCAGCACGGTCGAGAGCTTCGAGTACCATGGACACGGTGATCAATTCAGGCAGGACGATCGGCTCATCGACACCGGCAGGGTAGATGACGTAGAGCGGAACGCCCGAACGGCCGAAAGAGCTTAATAACCGGGTAATCTCTGGATTACGATTGGTCCAGTCTGCTTTCACCATCGCCACGTCCAGCTCCCGAAAACGGTCGCGCAATTCCGCATCGTCCAATACTGCGCGTTCGTTGATCTTGCAGGTCCAACACCATTCAGCGGTGAAATCAATGAATACCATTCGTTCCTCGGCCAACAGGCGATCGAGCCGCTCCGCCGAATACGGTTCCCAGATCTCGGACGCGCCCCTTTCCCCGATCGCAGCCCAAGCCTTTTCCGCCCCCAGTATCGGACGCAGTAATGTCGCATACGTCCCAATCACCACAATCAGCGATAGTCCCCAGACAATGCGCCGTTTAGCTCTGTTGGTTCCCAGGTCGATCCAGGAGCCAATCATCCAGCAGGCCACTGCGAGTGCGAGCAGAAAAGAGACTGTCAAGATCACCCCTTCAAGGCCAAGCTGATTACCCAGCACCCAGAGCAGCCATACCACCGTTCCCATCAGCAGGAACCCCATGAATTGCTTGAACCGCTCCAACCACGGCCCAGGTTTCGGCAGCAACCGCAGCCAATCCGGTTTTAACGCTAACGACAGATACGGCAGCGCCATTCCGATTCCAATTGCCGCAAACAAAAAAAGAATCATTGGACCCGACTGCGAAAAAGCGAAGCCGAGTGCGGTGCCTAGGAAAGGCGCGGTGCACGGGGTTGCCAGAATCGTCGCTAGGACGCCGTTTGAAAAGCTCCCAACAACCCCTTCCGCGGACGCCCCAAATCTGCCTCCGATACGTAGGTTTACAGTGAACACACCGAACAGACTCAAACTCAGCACAAACACCAATGCCGTCATGAAGAGCACAAACTCCGGGTACTGAAACTGGAATCCCCATCCGATCTGCTCTCCAGCCATCTTGAGTGCGATCACCACGAGGGCAAGGACCAGGAAAGTCAGCTCGATGCCGGCAGCAAACGCCAAACCCAAAAGGCGCACTCGCCCACGACTTTCACCCGCATTGGAAACGATGCCCAGCACCTTTAGCGATATCACCGGCAGCACGCACGGCATCAGATTGAGGATCAAACCGCCCAGTATGGCCATCATGAGATAGGTGGGCAGGGAAAGACCAGCACCACTTGGTATTTTCCGAGCCACCGCGCTTTCTGATCGCGGCCAGCTCTGCAAGTCGAGGGCAATGTAGACGCTGCGTTCTTTCCGATCTGCTGTTTCGTACTGTAAGACGCCCGAGAGTGCGGATAGCGTGCGGTGTGCGAAGGGCTTCAACTGCAGACGCATTCCTCCGTCTTCCTGTTGTCTAGACAAGAACTCGAAACCGTCGAGATCGAGAGGGAAAAACTCTGCTACCGTTGTGGCTCGGCCCCCATGCCGTGCCGACAAGCTCACCTCAATGTCTCCCCCGTCAAAAACAACAACATGAGTGACCTCGAGGTTTGGGTCGGTTTCCCAAGGGACCCGCGCCGCAAAACGATCAAACAAACGCAGATTCGCAGTTTCCGCTTTGCCGGACCGAAACGGCATAACCAACGACAGGTCGGCACTTCCAGGAATGCAGATTTCGTGGCATACCAACCAGGAAACCTTGGCAAAAAACGTCAATGTCGTGTCGATGAACACAGTATCAGGGGGAACGCGAACCAAGTTGAACAGCAGAACTTGGTCGGCATAACCATATACGGTAAGATCGTCGGCCTCGGTGAATTTCTTTGGCAAGGGCCACTGCAAGGAACCGACTGAAAAGCCATCGGGAAGCTGCCAATCAACCTGGATAGGTATGCCGGCATCACCGGAATACTGCCAGTAGGTGTGCCATCCCGAATCCATCTCCAGATCAACTCCTAGTCGAAAGGAGCTACCCGGAGATATCGATGTGGCGTCAGCGACAAGTCGCGCTCGCAAGGGATGCGGCGCTCCCATCGCCTCAAGCGAACTCGCCAGCCCGACAATGATCAAGAAAGCTACGGACCAGATTTTCATATATGATAGTACCGCCGGGTAAGGACAACGAGATTTAGCCGGGAATGGATCTCCTGAAAGGACCGATTTCGCCGACTCGGCGACCGAGATTCCAGTGCTCACGGCTTTCAGTCTTTGAGCTCGATCTTGGCGCCGAGACTGATCAGATCCTCAAAGAATCTGGGGTAAGACTTGGAGACGTTCTCGGCATCCAGCACTATTAACCCTCGGTGGCAGCGCAGGCCGACGATGGCAAGCATCTGAGCAACCCTGTGGTCGTTGTGGGAGCCGACCTCCAAACCTCCCTTGTATCCCTGCGGACATCCGCGCACGATGATCTCTGCTGGACGCTCTTCGCAATCGACTCCCAGGCGTCGAAGCTCTTGTATCGGCACTGAGATCCGATCGCATTCCTTGTAGCGCAAATTGCCGATACCGTAGAAGCGACTCTCCCCTTCCGCCAACGATGCCAGACCGACCATTGCCAGCACCATATCGGTAGCGGTATCGCCGTTGAAGTTCACACCTTTGAGACCGGAGTGTCCATTCAAGCGCACTTCTTTCCCGTCGTAAGTAACCGAGGCCCCCATCTCTCGCAAGAGTGCGATTACTTGGCGCTCCCCCTGACGATCCTCGAAGAGTCGCGTAACCGAGACCTTACCTCCGGTTGCAGCAGTCGCAGACAACACGGCCGCTGCCGACGGGTAATCGCCATTGACGGTGTACTCCTGAGGCTGGTATTGCTGACCGGGATCAATCCTGAACTCCATAAGATCGTCGCTGCTGTGTACCTCGATACCCGCTTGGGAAAGCACTTCCAGCGTCGTTTGGATCAGCGGTTTCGATACCAGTTCGTCAAGAACACGTATTTGCACGGATTCGCCGATCAGCGGCGCCAGGTACAACAATGCGCTCAGATATTGCGA
>CAYNZV010000056.1:16818-25319 GCA_964401715.1 uncultured Gemmatimonadaceae bacterium
GAGAGCGGGAACCGAAACCACGTACGGAAAGATGAGACCCGCAGGCATCGGTGCTCTCTTCAATGACGGCGCCGAACTGTCTGAGACAGGTCATCAATGCATCAGCGTCCGCGCTGGAGGCTGGAAAATGCACCACGCTCTCCCCTTCAGCCAACGCCGCAGCCAGGAGGTATCGCGTCGTGTAGTTCTTCGACGAGGGTGGCTGGAGATGTCCTTTGAGCTCAGCTGTCTCGCTGATTATGGCGCGCAAGTTGTCCTCGGCAGATTCAGTATGCCTCCAGAAAATATGGAATCTCCCTTCAGGGGGCGAGGAGCCAAGCGTTGCTTGACACAGCGATCTATCCGGCTATCATCTAACAGCCCATGTGGCGTCGCTTCAAAAAACCTCCTTTGGCCCACCGTTCTGCTTCCAACGCTGTCGTGCGTAGCAGTCTGCCCGTCATAGTTTCGTATCGTCGGTTTCCTTTGAGATTGGTAAAGTAGAATGTCTTTAAAGCTCTTCCGTCAGGCGCTTCGCAATAGTCGCGGCTTGTCTAGGATGTGGCACCAGCACGAGCTCAATCGACAGTACGACGTAGTCATTATCGGCGGAGGCGCCCACGGATTAGCGTGCGCTTACTATCTGGCCACCCGACACCGGATCACCAACGTTGCCATCATCGAGAAGAGCTATATCGGGGCAGGCGGCAGCGGACGCAACACTGCGATCATCCGCAGCAACTATCTCACGCCGGAAGGGGTACGATTCTACGACGCTAGCGTCAAGCTATACGAGCGCTTGGCAATAGAGCTGGACTTTAACATAATGTTCAGCCAACGTGGACACCTCACTCTCGCTCACGCGGACGCTTCGGTTAACACCATGCGACGGCGCGCCGAAGTGAACCGGTTACATGGAGTAGAATCCCGCTTGATCTGGCCGCAGGAGATCGAACGGCTTTGCCCACAGCTCGATCTCAGCAGCAACCCGCGATTTCCCATCCTCGCGGCGCTCTACCATCCACCGGGCGGCATTGTGCGACACGACGCCGTCGTTTGGGGGTTCGCCCATCACGCCGATCGATGTGGGATCCACATTCATCAGCAAACCGAAGTCACCGGCATCGACGTGTCAGATGGGCGTGTTACCGGTGTGCGAACCAGCCGGGGGCCAATCGCCACTGGAACCGTGCTAAATGCCACCGCCGGCTGGGGATCGCTGATCGCCGAGATGGCAGGCGTATCGCTGCCGATGTCCACCTTTCCTCTCCAGGCTTGTGTGAGCGAACCGTTGAAACCGTTTCTGGACGTGGTCATCGTCTCCGGCAGTTTGCACGTTTACGTGAGTCAGTCCAACCGCGGCGAACTGGTTATGGGAGCCAGCGTCGATCCGTTCGCTTCATATTCAATGTCTTCGTCGTTAGACTTCCTCGAGGGTATCGCTGGTCACATGCTGGAGCTCTTCCCCTTCTTGAGCGACGTAAACGTGTTGCGGCAATGGGCGGGCCTCTGTGACATGACGCCGGATTATAGCCCCATAATGGGGAAAACACCGATCGACGGGTTCCTGGTAGACGTCGGTTGGGGCACCTATGGATTCAAAGCCTCACCGATTTGTGGTATGATGTCGGCGGAACTGATAGCCTCAGGCAAAACCCCCGAACTGATTCACCCCTTCCGCCTGTCAAGATTCGTCGAGCGTGACCTCGTCGGAGAAAAAGGAGCCGCATCCGTTGGCCACTGACCGCGAAGTCATCCTACTGGGATTGAGAGACGGTCTCTTTTGCTGATTGTCACCTGCCCAATCTGTGGCACACGTAATGCCACGGAGTTTCACTACGGCGGTGAATACCGCCCTCGGCCTTCGGTGACCGAAAACGAAGGCTGGACCGACTATCTGTACATGAAGCATAACCGCGCCGAACGGCAGATCGAGTGGTGGTTCCATCGCTCCGGTTGTGGACTCTGGTTTCTGGCTGAACGTCACATGAAAAGCAATCAGGTGGTCGCGACCTATAGATGGCAGCCTGACGCCAACACCTCTTTGGAACAATCGCATGAGCCATAGAACAGATCCGATCCCAGGTGAAACGATCGACCGCAACTTCACCTTCCGTTTTACCTTCGACGGTAAGACCCATAATGGCCACCCGGGGGATACCATCGCCTCTGCCTTGGCAGCAGCGGGTATCAGGCTATTCAGTCGCTCCTTCAAATACCATCGCCCCCGCGGACTACTTTGTTGCAGCGGCGCCTGCCCCAACTGTCTCGTTCGCGTTGGTAAAGAGCCAAATGTGCGAGCCTGCCAGCGCGCCCTCAAGAAGGATATGGTGGTGCACTCACAAAACGCGTGGCCGTCGCTAAGGTTTGACCTGCTTTCTTGGCTTGGAAAAGCGGGTCGATTCATGCCGGTAGGTTTCTATTACAAGACCTTTATGCGACCTGCGAGTTTGTGGCCGCTGTTCGAGCGCTTTTTGCGTCGGGCGGCGGGGCTCGGATGGGTCGACCTCGATACCCGATCCGGTCCCCATGATAAGAAGTACATGCAAGCTGACGTGACCGTTGTGGGAGGCGGACCCGCAGGATTGAGCGCCGCCCTCGCTGCCGAAGGAACTGGCGCTAGGGTTTTATTACTAGACGACCAACCTGAATTAGGCGGTCATCTGCGCTACTCGCACATGGGCGGTATTAGGTCCGAAGAGCTAATCAAGCGGGTATCCGCAAGCGCCAACATCCAATCGATGCCCCAAACTGAAGCAATCGGATTGTATCAGGACAACTGGATCGCGGCTCAGAGAGAAAATAGGTTGTTCAAGATTCGCAGTCGTGCCGTGATATTAGCGACGGGACTCCACGAGAATCCTCTCGTTTTCGACAACAACGATCTACCCGGCGTGTTGTTGGGTAGCGCCGCGCAACGACTTCTGCACCTGCACGGAGTTGCACCAGCGCGGAAAGCTCTCGTCGTCACTGCAAACGATGATGGCTGGCTCGTTGCTTCGGACCTTCATCGCGCCGGTGTCGAAATCATCGGGGTCGTCGACGAACGCAACAATACTGAAACCCGCGTTGCAGCAGAGTTGGAAGCATCGGGGGTACCTTGTTGGTTCCGCCATACGATCATTAGAGCACAGGGAAATAGCCAAGTAACCGGTGCCAGAATCGCTCCGTTGGACATAGATGACAACGTGGAAATCCGTATCCCCACGGAAGTCTCCTGCGATGCGATCGTCATCAGCGTTGGTTGGACTCCAACACTCGAACTGATGCACATGGCAGGCGGCACCTCCCACTATGACGAACGACGTTGCGAATTTTCAGTTTCCGATCTGCCAGCCAGCCTTTTTGTTGCTGGCCGCGCCAATGGCGGACACGATCTCAAGTGGCAGATCGACGACGGTGAACGGGCGGGACGGACGGCGGCCGCCTATTGCGGATATGGGGAGGCAAGTGGCGCCGTGCTAGAAAGCACGACGCACACTCGCCGCACCTCGCCACGAGTGGTGATTCCGGGCGGCAAAAAGCGGTTTCTCTGTTTCTGCGAAGATGTCACTAACCAGGATCTGGAGACATCCTTGGACGAAGGTTATGACAGCATCGAGCTGTTGAAGCGTTACAGCACTATCTCCATGGGGCCATGCCAAGGCAAAATGTGCTCGGCGAACACCATACATCTTTGCGCACGGGTATCCGCTCGCTCGGTTGCCAATACCGGACGTACGACTTCGCGCCCGCCCGTTTCGCCGGTAAGTCTTGGAGTACTCGCAGGGCAGAGGATGGAACCGGTCCGTTTGAGTGCACTGCACCAATGGCATGTGAATCGAGGAGCCCCCATGATAGTTGCCGGTCCCTGGTTGCGCCCGGAACATTACGGCGATCCTGCCGCCGAGGTCTGTGCGGTCCGTCAAAAGGTGGGGATCATTGATGTCAGTACTCTTGGAAAATACCGCCTGACCGGAAGCGGAGTACCGCAATTTCTTGAGCGCATCTACGTGAATCAGTGGCACAAATTGGCACTCGGCCGTGTGCGTTACGGGGTCATGTGCAATGATGAGGGAGTGGTGCTGGACGATGGGGTTTGTGCCCGCATCGGTGAAAAAGAATGGTACCTGAGTACTACCTCCTCGGGAGCCAGTGCCATCGAGCAATGGATGCAGTGGTGGATGCAGTCGGGATGGGGGGAAGGAGTCCACCTGGTGGATCTCACCGACGACAACTCCGCGTTCAATTTGGCCGGTCCCATGTCCCGAAAGGTTCTGCAAAGATTGACCGACTTTGATCTGAGTAACGATAATCTGCCCTACATGAGCACCAGCTCAGTCGCGATCGCGGGTGTTACCTGCAAGCTTCTGCGCATCGGCTTCACTGGTGAGCTTTCCTACGAGATTCACTGCCCTTCGGGTTTCGCACTGTATCTCTGGGAAGAAATAATGAATTCGGGCTTCGACTTCGCGATTCAGCCATTTGGCGTCGAAGCCCAGAGAATTTTGAGGTTGGAAAAGGCCCACATCATCGTCGGTCAGGATACCGACGCCATTACCGATCCGTTCTCAGCTAATATGGAATGGGCCGTCAAACTCGACAAACACGACTTTCTAGGTAAACATGAGCTCGCGCGGCTGGCAACTCAAGGAACTAAACAGCTCCTAGTAGGATTCAAGATGAAGAAGACGAACCGCACTCCAGACGAAGGTATGCAGATTGTTGAGCAAAACGGCTCTGGAGACCTAGAGATTGTGGGATGGATCACCTCGAGCCGTTTCAGCCCGACATTAAGAGAGTCGATAGGTCTTTGTTGGCTACCTCGGGAAAAAGCCGAACAGCAGGGTTCCACCTTTCAGATTTACATGGACGGCGAATTCGAAGAGGGCGAGGTTTCGCACGGACCGTTTTACGACCCTCACGGCGAAAGATTGCGATCGTGAATCCTGTTGGGAGAGGACCGGTGGAAACGACTCACGAAAGTCTCGGAGCGCGATTCGCCAAAGGAACCACATGGAAAACGCCGGACTCCTTCGGCTCCGCCGAGCGCGAGGCAGAATCTGCTCGCTCGTCGCTGGCACTAGTCGACTCGAGTGCCAGCGGCAGATTCGAGGTCCTTGGCGAGGAAGCCGAGCTCCTTCTTCACGAATCGCTCGCCGTAGACGCGTGTGAGGTAGGCCGTGGTCTTGCGATGCCGTTCGGCCATGTCTACCGTCTCCGCGACGATCGCTATTTCGGTAGCACAACCGAAGCAACGGCGGCGGATATCGTCGAGCGGCTTCAGGTGGAGGCCCGGCAACGTGGGCGCTTCGTCACAGTTACGGACGTTTCTCATGGCCGTTCGGAATTCTGGTTGATGGGACCCCATAGCCGGGCAGCTATGTCCAAAGTATGCGGCTTGAATCTGGGCGAAGACGTTTTTCCCGACGGCGCCGCAGCGCAGAGTAACGTGGCGAAAACAACCCAGTTGATTCTGCGTCAAGATCTGTCCGGTGTATGCTGTTTCGTTTTAATTGGACCACGCTCATACGGAGATTATTTGTGGCGGGTGATGACTCAAGCGGGTAAAGAATGGGAACTGATACCGGCCGGCACTTCAGCGATCAATATGCTCAAAGCAGGCGATAACGAGGAGCCAGAATTATGAACCTGGATGATGTTAAGCGACTAGTGAAGAATGAGGGGATCGAGTTCTTCCTATGCTCATTCGTTGAGATGGGTGGACTACCGAAGGCAAAACTGGTGCCCTCTACCCACTTGGACGACATGGCAGGAGAAGGTGCTGGGTTTGCAGGTTTCGCCGCCGGAGAAATGGGTCAGGGGCCCCACGATCCCGAATTGGCCATCATTCCCGATTTCGATTCTTTGACGGTTGTTCCCTGGCGGGAAAACATGGCTTGGGTAGCTGGCAACGCGCTCGTCGAAGGAGCTCCATTCGATTACTGCCCCCGAACGATCCTCCAGCGCCAGTTGGAGAAAGCCCAATCGCGTGGTTTGCGCTTCAAGGTCGGCGTGGAGGCAGAGTTTATGTTGCTGAGACGCACCGAGGAAGGAACCCACGTACCCTACGACCCGTTGGATGTGTTAGAGAAACCGTGTTACGACCTAGTCACCCTAAACCGCAACCTAGACCTGATGACGACACTCATCGGCTACATGCAGAAACTTGGATGGCAGCCGTATGCCAACGATCACGAAGACGCCAATTGCCAGTTCGAGATTAACTGGGAGTATGCGGATGCCATCACCACATGTGATCGCCACACCTTTTTCCGTTGGATGGTGAAAACTGCAGCTGAAGAGCGAGACATCTTGGCGACCTTCATGCCGAAGCCGTTCAGCCACCTAACCGGTAGTGGCGCCCACTTCCACATGAGTCTTTGGGACGAGGAAGACAAGAATTTGTTCGTGGACGACTCGGATGAACTCGGATTATCTCAAGAAGCGTACTGGTTTGTCGGTGGCCTCTTGCACCATGCCAAAGCTTTGATCGCCGTTAACGGTCCAATCGTAAACAGCTACAAGCGTCTCACCAGAGGTGCCCCGCGGTCGGGGGCATCTTGGGCACCCGTCTACATTACCTACGGCGCCTCCAACCGCACCCAGATGATCCGGGTTCCGGGCCCGGGTCGTATCGAGAATCGAGCGGTAGACGGCTCCGCTAATCCCTATTTGTCTTGTGCAGCGATGCTAGCAGCTGGCCTAGATGGGATAGATAACAAAATCGATCCTGGGGCTCGCAATTCCGACAACCTTTACGAGGTCGAAGAAGACGAGCTGCGACGACGGGGCATCGGTTTCTTACCTGCCACCTTGAAAGAGGCGATCGAGCAGTTCGCTGCGAATGGGGTTATCGAAGAAGCTTTTGGCTCCGAATACGCCGACTACTACGTGCAGGTCAAGCAGGCCGAATGGCAGCAGTACCACCAAATCGTGGATCATTGGGAGCGCAACCGCTACCTACCAATTTATTGAGATTCTTAGTCTCCGTCGTCTCAGTTAAGTCGCAGCGCAGGCGACCCACGCGATAGCGCGGGTCGCCTGCGCTATCACCCCATGGATCTTTTCGATGCCAGCCAAAGAGCCCGAACAGAACGGGAGTCCCCATTGGCAGCGCGCATGCGTCCCCGACACATAGATGAGTTCATAGGTCAGGAACACATTCTCGGCAAGGGGCGTCTGCTGCGCCGAGCTATTCAAGCCGATCAGCTTACGTCGCTGATCTTCTACGGACCACCGGGGACCGGCAAAACCACGCTTGCCTCAGTTATTGCTAACACCACCAGCTCGCACTTCATCTCCCTGAACGCGGTACTTGCCGGCGTCGCAGACATCCGAAGTGCCGTGAAAGATGCGCAGGAACGTCACAAGTTCCACAGCCAGCGCACGATCCTGTTCATCGACGAGGTTCACCGCTTCAACAAAGCCCAACAAGATGCGCTGCTGCCTTGGGTGGAAAACGGCACGGTAATCTTGATTGGCGCCACTACTGAAAACCCATACTTCTCGGTTAACCGTCCCCTGTTGAGCCGCAGCCGCATTTTTCAGTTGGAGCCGCTTGAGGTTGCCGATTTGTGCCACATTGCCCATCAAGCGCTCAAGGACGAACGGGGTTGCGCTCATCTTCAAGTGAAGTTGGAGCAGAATGCACTCGACCATCTCGTAGATGTAGCCAACGGCGATGCCCGCGCACTCTTGAACGCGTTGGAGCTTGCGGTGGAAACAACACCTGCGGATAAGACAGGTTGCGTTCTAATCGACTTGGAAGTCGCCGAAGAATCGATACAGCGGCGCGCGGTACTGTATGACAAGGAAGGCGACTACCACTTCGACACCATCAGCGCCTTCATCAAATCGATGCGCGGTTCGGATCCAGACGCCACGATGTATTGGTTGGCACGAATGGTATATGCCGGCGAGGACCCGCATTACCTTTTCCGACGCATGTTGATCTTCGCCAGCGAAGATGTCGGCTTGGCCGACCCTAACACCCTACGGGTGATTGTGGCTGCAGCAGAAGCATTCGATCGGGTCGGTTTACCTGAAGGACGCTTTCATCTTGCCGAAGCTGCCCTATATCTCGCGACCTCCCCCAAAAGCAATTCGGCTTTTGCTTTTTTCGATGCCTTAGCAAGCGTCGAAGCAGAGCGCGAGTCGGCGATCCCCGACCATCTTAAGGATGCCAACCGCGATGCCGAAGGCTTTGGTCACGGGGCAAACTACCTGTATCCCCACGCCTATCAGGACCACTGGGTAGCACAGCAGTATCTGCCGGCCGGACTCGCCGGGCGAATTTTCTACGAACCCTCGGATCAAGGCCACGAAGCTGGCATTCGGGCTCTGGTCCAACGCCGCCGCGAATTGCAGCTTGCCTCCATGGTGGAAGGAGACGCAAAGCCGCCAGAAATCTTGACCCATGCCCCCAAGGATCGCACTCCTGAACAGTGGCTCCACCGCATTGCGGAAGACGTTGGGACCCAACTGGCCGAAGTCAGGGCTCAGCTTTTTCATGACCTCGGAGTCCAGCGGCACGAGCTGGT
>CAYNZV010000056.1:25419-27265 GCA_964401715.1 uncultured Gemmatimonadaceae bacterium
AGACAAGATCGCTGCCGATCTGCATGTCTTGTTGTCACCCGGCGGCAGATTGAGCATCTACGAACAGGTCCACCGTCATGCCCAGCGTCTCGCCGAACTGGTGCAACTCGCAGATACCGAATTACAGGAAAGAATGGTCGCAGCCGAAGAGATGATCTATGCCGACCAGAAAAACCCGCTGGTCAATTGGGACACTGACGAACTGCAACGTCTATTTGAAGCTGCCGGTTTTGCGGCGATCACCGTGCATCCCAAAGAGCACCATATCACCCGCCGCATTACGGCGAATCAGATCGTCCACTGGTTCAGCGAGGGAGGGGCAACGCAGCCTACCTTCGCTTGGCACCTGCAGCATTCCCTTACCAAAAAAGAAATCAATTGCATCCGCCGTCAGTTCGAAGTGCAGTTGGGCAACAAGGAAGTGGAATGGCGATCGAAACAGCTATATTTGCACGCCCGCAAAGGCGGAAAAACTATTGACTGACGGAACTCGCAAAGTGGTTGATTTATGTATATGGGCCTCTTACATTATAGGCGCCAATCAGTTGTTATTGAGACATTTGCGACTTCTTCGAGCATGTATCATATGAAATTGCCTCCGGTTTTCCGCATTGCGTTGCTCAGCTTGTCCGTTCTTTCAGCATGTAGCACCACCGAGCAGCAAGTCGATGAACTTCTGGACACGTTGGCCGGCAACGAGATCGGCTCGGAGGAATGGAACCGGGCTGTCGATGGTTTTGTGGAAATAGGTCGTCCCGCTGCACGCCAATTATCCGCTCACCTCAACCCAGCACAATATGTAGGCGAGAACTATCGCGAACATAGGCTCGAGATTGAGAAAATCCGCACCGGATGTGCCCGTGCCCTGGGTCGGATCAAACCGCGGGCGGCCGGACCAAAACTAGCATCCTGCATCGGCAAGACCTATACTGACCACGAGCGTTTGGCTTGTCTTTGGGGCGTGGGAGAAATCGGCTTCGATCAAGCCAGCGTGGACGCTCTGAAGAAAGAGCTGAGGCGGAAAGAAACAGCTCCGATAGAGGTTGGCGCCGAAAACCCGATGATAAGGGTGCAACTAGCGATTTCCATGATAAAGATGGATGACTATCTCGGCGCCGACGAGATCCATGCCGTCATCTCGGGTACCAACGAACAGCTTGCCCAGAAAGCACTCGAAGGACTATCAAACGCCAACTACTTCGGCGTTCCTCTTCTGGTGGAACTTTCACAACGTCACGAATCCAAACGCGCCCAGATTACTGCCGCCCTCGAACGGGTCAAGAACCAACTAATCAAACAGCTGGAAGCAGAGGAACCGGCGATTCGATATCAATCTGCGAGGGCCCTCGGCACGATTGGCGACCGAACCACCAGCGCCAAACTCGTGGCGACACTCGACGATCCGAGCAATCTGGTTTGTTTCAATGCCGCTGCTGCGTTGGCAAATATGGGAGATGATGTTGGTATTCGATTTCTATTCGAATCGCTGCGTACCGACGATCCCACCTTGCGTCTGAACGCCGTCCGCTTTCTAACCGAGGTTCAACGGAAAACCGCAGCCGTAGAGAAGGATCTGATCGAAGCCCTTGGCGATGACGACCCGCTTGCACGTTCCGGCGCTGCTCAGGTACTCGGTCAAGCTGGGGTCGTTTCCTCGGTGCCCGCGCTGTTGAGGGCAACCGAAAGCGACAACGCGGAAGTGCGGTGGAACGCCGCGATCGCTCTCGGGCAGCTCGGACAAAGCCAGAGCAGTGTGCGTTTAGAAGAACTTCTCGAAGACAAAGATGCCACCGTCTCCTATTACGCTCAGTGGGCTCTCGATCAATTGGGCAGCGGCTGACCCACG
>CAYNZV010000057.1:0-26915 GCA_964401715.1 uncultured Gemmatimonadaceae bacterium
TATCAAAGTGCTGATCATGCTGAACGATCAACTTGATCTGTTCGATGGAAACGGAGTCTTCTGTGTACCAACTCGCCGAAGAGGTCCTGACCCCTCTTCGGCACCTCAGGCGGGACATTGAGCGGGATGTGGTTGCCGATGCACATATTGCACCCCCCGGACATGCCGCCGGTCTCCGTCATCGATTCGACCATGCTGCGGATTCCTACCGCATCGTTTCCCATAAGTACGCGTTTGCCGCCTTCATCGGCAATAAAACAGTCCAAGTACTTTCGCGCAATCACCTTGTAGTCGGTGAACGGATCTCTGATGACTTCTCAAGCTCCGCACACCATTATGCCCTAGACAACAGCATCCATAGAGCCGTTGGCCATGAACAGAACATCCTTGCTTGCGCGACGGACAATATCCCAAAATTCTTTGGATCTCAAGAAATATGTGCTCATCTTAGAATGAACTGCAGTTTGGGTCTATGGCAGGAACTAATTCGTCATGGCACACGACGAAGTCCGCAGGAAAGCTGGCAAATACCCGCAAGACACGGCGGTTAGATTTCGGCAAATTCTGCCGCCGCGCGTACATACATGACACATCATACCCGTCGGACGAGCGATGCGGTAGCAAGCATTCAGGGTGAATTCGAGTTTACGACCTCTTCCAGCGACCACGGCGCCACAGCACCTTCACGGGAAGCGACTAGTGCACCCAAGTTGTTGGCAAAGACAACTATCTTCTTGAAGCTCCATGCCCTCGTAAGTCCATGAATCAGCCCAGCTGAAAACGCGTCGCCGGCTCCCACCGCATCGGCCACCGCGATCTCACGCCCGCGCGCTTCAACATACTCGCCCTCCCTCCAGAGGGCGCACCCCTGCTCGCCTCGGGTGACACAGACACACTCGAGTTCGAACCGGTTGGCGAGCGCTCCACAGCGGTCTTCGATGTTGTGACTGCCCATCTCGAACATAGCACCAACCGTTTTCGCTTCCGTGTCATTGAGCTTCAGCACGTTGGCGTGACCGAGAAGTTTTTCTAAGAGTGCGCGAGTGTACGATTCCTTGCGTAGATTCACATCGTAGAAACGACGGGCGCGGGGTAAGGCAGCGAGAACGTGCTCCAGAAGACTTAGTGCCGTCTTGCTCATCGGCTGCAGAGTACTAAAGTAGATCCACTGAGGCTCGGCAGCTGCGAGATTGCCAATATCGGCATCGCTCAGTTCGGGGGCATCGTAGGCAGCGGGCCGAATGATCTCGTAATCCGGCTGACCCTCCGTCAGATAGACGCGGGCCGTGCCCGTGGGTATCTCTTTCACGACCCGGATGTATTGCGTATTCAGACCAAGCCTTGTTACTTGGTCAAGTGCCTCAATACCGAGGGCATCGGCTCCAACCGCACTGACAAGCGCAGTCTCAATGCCCAACCTAGCGGCGTGAGTGGCGACGTTGAACGGAGCACCGCCTATTAGGCGTTTGTCGTCGAAAACGTCCCATAGCAGCTCGCCGAACGCGATCAGGTCCATCGGTGTCCGTTGCTTGACGGCCTCAATACAACCTCCCGTTCTGAAGGAAACAACCACGAACGGAATGGACACCGCGATGACCGAAATGATGAGCCAGACCAACTATGTCAGATTGTCTGCACACTGATGATGAACCTGTTTGCCTAATATTCACTCGCCATTTCGTCGAAGACCTCTTTGTATAGCGCGATGTGCGACCGTGCGATCCCCGTTTCCTTTCTTCAGTAAGCTTTATCCCCGCCATAGCTTTCCGTGGTGTCCAGTCATAGGATGGTGCTCGGGCTTCGTCGACCAATAGCTTGTTCAGTGGGTACACATCCTTACTCTGTTACGCAGACGACAACCTCGATTCCGGCGACCGTCCCCCACTAGTTCGTGCAAATCGAGCTTAATAGCGAGCATCACCCCCGGCTGTAGCAGAAAATCGTTGGTCCCGCTCAGATAGTGGGGCTCTATAAACTTGGCGCCCAATGCGTAACCGACCCCACGTTCGTCGCTCACGTAAGGAACAAAGTTATTTATACGCCAGAGATTTGAGCCACGCTGTCCAAGCCGTTGGTGCGCAAAGGCATGGGCAGCTCAGAATCTTCCAACGTTTTGAGCACCACCGTCAAATCGACGGCAGTCGCTCGGTACATGCCTACTCCCAAGAGCAGTAAGCCCAACTTTAATGGCGGAACGGAGAGCGGTTCGGTGTTTGATGCATCCCGCCCACGTGTGAGTATTGACAGTCTACGTCACGAACCGCCGAGCATCAACATTACACTTGACCGATCCGGTTATTTCCACCATTATGGGTGCGCGGTCCACACCAGACCTCGTGCACGAGGACCAGAACGAGGACACGTTATGAAACTGTTGAAATGTGTTGTTCGCACCAGTGCTCTCGACGAAGTCAAAGAAGCACTGAGCAAGCTCGGCATCGCTGGCATGACGGTGAGCGAGGTCAAAGGGTTCGGCCGTCAGAAGGGACACAAGGAGATGTATCGCGGGGCCGAGTACAACATCGACTTCACACCAAAATTGGAAGTCGAGGTCGTAGTATCCGATGAGCTGGCAGGCGACGCCATCAACGCCGTGAAGGACGCTGCTAGCACCGGCAACATCGGCGATGGCAAGATTTTTTCCATTCCGGTAGATGACGTCGTTCGAATCCGTACCGGTGAAACCGGCGATGCGGCGATCTGACCGTCGACATCCCTAATACCACAAAAAATCCCCTCGACTCATGTGAAGTCGAGGGGATTTTTTGTGGTATTAGGGATGTCTTACTCGGTAAAACCTGCCTCCCCGTGGCTACATATCCCCAGATCGATAGTTTATAACTTCGAAGGCCACCTGAAGCCGGACGATAGCATCGACGATCCTGAGCAACCTGTACGAAACGATGAAGCAGCATATGTTCTTGCCGATATCAGGACGATTCCGACGAAGACGTACAAGCCGTGATCCCGTTGGTCATACCGCTTCTATTGAAGGCAAAACTGTACCCTTAGATTACTCTACAAGGAGGTCAGCAAAACCGTGGCTGTTATGCATTCAAGCCGTGCCCAACTGGTCGGCGAAGACAGCTTTAAAGAATTCTTGGGCAAGAGCTACCATGCCCAAGAGCCGGAAGAACTTTTGCGACACTTCAAGATGCCCCTCCGTATCAGACTTTTGGCCTTCGTATATGGCGTCAGTTGATCTGGACGAGAAGTTTGACAATATAGGTGACCAATAATCAACCCTTTTGCAGCTCCGGGAAAAGAAGTTAGCAATATGATCTCTCTTGGGATACAAACGCAGGCGCACCAAAAGTTTCTCGAGATAACATCGGAGATCGAAGCGGTTGTCAATCGCAGCGAGGTTGAAAACGGCCACGTTATTGTTTGTGTCCCTCATACGACGGCAGGTATCACCATCAATGAGAATGCAGACACCACGGTCCGTCGCGACACGCTCGCAGACCTTGAGCGTTTAGTCCCATAGGTGCAGCCATATTATCAGCACGGCGAGGGCAACTCTGCTGCCCACACTCGCGCTAGCATAATAGGTGGCAGTGTCACGGTGATCATCGAGAACGGATGTTTAGTGCTTGGACGCTGGCAAGGCATCTACTTTTGTGAGTTCGACGGTCCCCGTTCGCGAGTCATTCACGTTCACCTCATCGCCGCATGACCTATTGACATCCTTAGGTCATCACGCCGCGTGTGCGATGGTCCTGTTGCGATAGAACCATCGCCTGTCCCGCAATCAATCCATGAAACATCCCGTGGTTTCCTTCGATCTTCAGGAGGTAAAAGATCGACACAATGTAGTGCACCGAGTCTGTACGGCGGTGAAACACAAAAACAATCCGCTGCTATCACTTGATGATGTGGGGGAATGGGACTCATAACAGGCCGGACCCTGGCAGTCGCGCACCGTGTTATTCGACGAACAGGAGCAGTTATTCAAGGCATGGTATTCTGGAACCGACCTCGATCTGCATCCAGCTTGGTCGACCGGATACGCCTTCAGCGAGGACGGCATCACTTGGGTCAAACCAAAGCTCGGCCTGATCGAGCACGACAGCAGCACCGACAACAATCTCTGCATGCGCGGAATGGGACCCGTAAGCAAGGATGGTCGAGAGACCGATCCCTGACGTCACTACAAAATGATCGTCAAAGGACCGACCGCCAAACACGGCATCCGGGCCGCATATTCGCCCGACGGTATACATTGGCGAGAAGGATCTCGGGTCGACCTGGACGTGTGGCGCGACGCCGATGGTAGTCAATCGTTCGATCTCCCTCGATCTACCGACGTCGTCGCCCTTGTTATCAACGAAGATGATCCCGATCCTGAGCGCCCCTACAAGATCGTTTGGCAGGCGTACGCGAATGCCTCCAAACCGGGTCCACAAATGGTGCGCACCAAATGCATCGGTTACGGTCCCGACATCGAGCATTTTACCGCGAACCGGGAAAACCCGATTCTCCACCCAAACAACGGACTCGAGCAGGAGAACCATTTTCTGATGTTGGCGAGCTGTGGCGGTCAGTACCTTCTGCTGTACGAGTATGGATGGTACATTTCTGATGAAACTGGTAGGTTCGGTCGTTACGCCGGTGACATTCGCTTGGCTTCGAGCCAGCATGGTCGACGGTTCCAGCGCATTCTACCCCAGCAAAAGGTGATTGCACGGGGACCACGGGGGGCCTGGGATGGCGGTTTTCTCGTCATCGCCGACAAACCAGTGGTACGAGACGACAAAGTCTATCTTTTTTACGCCGGTAGTGGAGAAGAGAGATCTTCATGGCCAACCTTCGGCAACAAACCAGATTCGGCACCGCTGCCAAACACCGGTTGTCTCCGCCCGTTTCGCATGGGCTTGGCCACCCTTTGCAAGGACAGGTTCACCTGCATGGAGACGACAGGCCGCGAAACGCTCAGGCATTTCACCACGGACATCATCGAGCTTCCACCAGGCAAGGAACTCCAGGTAAACCTCGGCGACGTTCAATCACAACGATGCTGGATGACCGTGGAAGTTCTCGAACCCACAACCGGACATAGCTTTCCCGGATTCGATCGATACAAAGGGGAGCCGCTGGTAACCGACAACGTTCGACACCCGGTACGATGGGGTGGGAAGGGTTTGGGTGAACTGGTGGGAAAGCAAGTTTGTTTTCACTTCTGGTTGTTCGGTGCTGCCCGCCTGTATTCATACCAGCTCGTTTGAACCCACTAGTCAACTTGCCATGTCTACACAAACATTTCGAGCCGGCGCCGCGACCACCGATTTCACCCCACGGCGGCCGCTTCCCAACTACAACAACAGCCTGTGCACGCCTGATCAAGACAGCAGCCCGCTTCTCTGCCACGCGGTGGTTGCCGATGACGGTAATACAGTAGCGGCCATCGTTTCCGTCGATGTTACTTTCGTCGACCGGCAACTACTTCTGGCTATCCGCGACAAATGCGAGCATGTGGTGGGCATCTCTGCCGCCAATATTTTTGTGGGCGCCACGCACACCCACGCAGCACCAGCTTCTTGTCCCTCGTTCTTGAATGGGGCACTGCCCGATCCGCTCTTCATCGATCATTTGGTCGAAGCTGTCGCCACCAGCGTAAAGAAAGCTTACGACAGCATACGTCCGGCGTTGTTGAAGGCAACGATGTGCCCAACTCCCGGTTACGAACGCAACCGGCGCCTACTGAGATCGAACGGCCTAGTTACCATGTTGGGAGCGGACAACGCCGACCACAGCATGCCGGCTACCGGGCCAGTCGACGAAGAGATGCAACTGTTGTCGTTCACTGACACCGATGGCCAAACGTTTGCCGTCGTTGTCAATTACGCCTGTCATAACAACAGCGTCGCTGGTATTTTCCACGCGGATATTTCCGGGCGTATGGGCGAGGCCTTGAGAGCCGAGTACGGCCCGACGTTGGTCACCCCTTTCTTCGAAGCCCCCTGCGCCGATGTGATCTGGGAGGGACCGGCAGATGGTCCGGAGCGCGGCGATGAACTGGCGCGATTGATCGGAGGAGTTGCGGCAAAGCGGATTCAGGCGGCGCTGGAAGCCACCCAATCCTTTAATCCGGAAAAACTGGCAATTCGCACTAGCCTCGATGATTACCCCGACCGCCCCAGGGAAGAGTCCACCTTCTGCCGGGATGATTGCCGCGGCTCATCCCCGGAAATGAGGGAAGCGCAACGCCATCGCTACGATCCGGAAGAAGCGGCCGTCCTTGCCCGCGGCACCACCAGTTGCCCCGTGGAGCTGACCGCAATCTCTTTCGGCGAAGTAGCGCTGGTCACTAATCCCGCTGAGCTTTTTGTTGAATTCGGGATAGAGATCAAAGAGCGTTCGCCGTTCAAAACCACCATAGTCGCCGAGCTCACCAACGGATACTGCGGTTACGTCGGCCCGGAAGACGCGTTTGCGCTTGGCGGTTACGAGGTCCAGCGAACGGTGTATACTTGCCGTCTTTCGAAGGAAAGCGGAAGACGCATGACAGACGCAACTGTCAATCTGTTAGAAGCGCTGTACCGAGAGCGCTGACGAAGACGTACCGTAGGCGCCCAAATCGCAGAGTCGTGGGCTTTTTCAGCTGGCAGATATCGTTGATACCACCCCCACGCATACTTATAATACGCCGCAATTCTTCTTGTCCTTATGATCCACTTGAATCAATTCTTTAGGAGCAACAGTGTCGGCAATGTCGAACGAAAAACTCATGCACCTCGGAGGAGAGCTCATTGAAGCTGGCGTAAAGGTTGAAAAGCTTGATCTCGTGCCTCTAACTCACGGCAATCTCAGCATTCGGGATCCAGATAGCGGCCTCATCCTGATGACGCCACATGACTACTCATATGAACAGATAACCCTCGACGACCTAGTGACCACTGATTTGGAAGGAAACGTGGTCGACGGTCATCGCCAGCCTTCCTACGAAACCCATGTGCATCTGGCGGTCTACGAAAAGCGACCCGACGTGAACGCCATCGTCCATGCCGAGCCGGTCTACGCCAACGTATTCGGGGTGTTGAACATGCCTATTGCACCGGTATTGCAGAATACGCTGCACGACGTGGGCGGCGAAGTCCCGATCATGCGCTACCTGCCCAGCGGGTCGCGAGGGTTCGGCTACGAGATGCTCAAAGTCATGAAGGGTCGGAATGCGGTGGTGTGGGCGAATCACGGCACCCTCACGGTCGGCGATTCTATGGATAAAGCGCTGCATTGCACGGTGATGGTGGAAATGGCCGCCCAAGTCTATCACATGGCGCTACAGCACGGTAACCCCCACCTCATCCCAGAAGAATTCCACGACGTGGTCGTTGGTTGACACCTTCACGCTATTCGCGTGGGTTCGTTAACAGCTAGCGCCGGAGCTGACATCGCGAGGATCCATGAGTTTGCTCGGATTGGACATAGGAACAACCGGCTGTAAAGCGATCGCTTTCGATGAAAATGGCCGGCTGTTGGCCAGCGCCTACCGTGAGTATCCGCTGCTCAACCCGCGCCCCGGATTCTTCGAGCTAGAGCCGGACCTGGTGTGGTCCTACTTGTGCGACTGCATACGCCAGATTAATGGGGAGATTTCGGGCGATCCTTCCACTGCCCTGGCGATTTCCGCACAGGGTGAAGCCGTTGTGCCGGTCACCAAAACAGGCAAAGTGCTGGCTCACAGCCCGGTAACCGCCGATAGCCGCGCTATAAAGCAGACAAACCGTCTGCGCGATCGCCTGGGCGCGGATGCGATCTACGCCATCAGCGGGCAGCCGGTTCACTGCCAGTTCTCCATTCCGAAGATCACTTGGTGGAAGGAAAACGAACCTTCCCTATACGAACAAACCTGGAAGTTCCTCTGTTACGGCGATTTCGCCCTCCTGCGCCTAGGTTTGGACCCGGTCATCGATCACTCGATGGCAGCGCGCATGCTTGGTTTCGACAACCGCACGCTCCGCTGGTCCGCCGAACTGCTGGACGCGGCCGGCGTAGAAGCCGACAAGCTCCCCGCCACGCAGCCAAGTGGCACAGTGATCGGTGAGGTCCCGGGCGCTATTGCGGGCGATTTGGGGTTGCAGCTGGGCGTACAGGTGGTCGTGGGCGGTCATGATCAACCGTGTGGTGCCCTAGGCGCTGGAGTACTTGGGAGTGGCAAGGCAATGTACGCCATCGGTACCACCGAGTCGGTAGTTGCCATGGTCCAAGAACCGACCCCCCTGCTGCAAAGAGATAACGTCCCCTGTTACCCCCACGTGGTTCCGGGAACGTTCGCTGCCCTCACCGGAAATCAAACTGGGGGTCGGCTACTACGGTGGTACCGAGATGAGCTCGGCACCGAAGTACAGCTCCAAGCCCAGCGCGAGCAACGGAACGTCTACGACGTCATTGTCGACCAGGCTGGCGAGGCGCCGAGTGGATTGATGATATTACCCCACTTCGCTGGTAGCGGTTCCGTCCAGAACGACCCAGAGTCGAAAGGAGCGATACTCGGACTTACCTTCGATACCCGCCGTGAAGATCTGGTGAAGGCGATACTCGAAGGCATCACCTACGAACAGGCGCTGAGCATCCAACAGTTGCAGTCGGCCGGCATCGAAGTCAACGAGTTGAGGGCGGTCGGTGGCGGCGCTCGATCGGACAAGTGGCTACAGATGAAAGCGGATATCATAGGGACACCGTTGGCTGCCATCGAGGTCAGCGACGCCGCTGGCCTGGGCGCCGCACTGTTGGCCGGTTGGGGCACCGGGACCTACGAGTCGCTTGAAGATGCAGTAGAGCGCACGGTTTCAATCCGCGCTCGCTTCGAACATGATCCGCAACGCCATGCCGGATATCAACGGCAACTCTCCACCTATCGCCAGCTATATCCGACGTTGAAACCCTTAAACGCAGCGATCTGACGTCGAGCTAGTCGAAGAAATCTCGGTCTTCTTCTTTGAGATACTCCCGCGCTTGCTCGTTGAAGGCGACACCCAACCCGGGGGCATCCCAGACCTCTATGAAACTGTCGACAACGATCGGGTTCGGCAGCCCGTCGACAATGTCGTACCACCACTTCGGGTTGCCGGTGGGATACTCGAAAGCGATGTAGTTCTCTGGCAATGCGGCAGCCATGTGCACCATGGCTGCCAAGCCGATGAGCCCGTTTCCTGTGCCGTGCGGTGCCATCTGGATGCCGTGCAGATCCGCATATTCCGCGATCCACTTGAGTTCAGCGATGCCACCCACATCGCAAGGATCTGGGCCCACCACGTTTACCGCCTTCTTTTCGATGAGGTCCTTGAAGTTTTCGCGCAGATAGATCTGCTCACCGGTATGAATCGGCGTCACGGTGGCAACGTTCACATCACGGTACACGTCAGCATGGACGTACGGAATGTAGTCGCCGGTCAACGCATCCTCGATCCACATCAGGTTGAAGCGCTCGCATTCTTTCGCCAGGCGTGACAGATCAATGGCGCTCATACCGGGCCCGGCGTCGATTGCCAATCCTACCTCATCGCCGCACACATCGTGCATTGCTTCGATACAGGCAATCAAATGGTTGAATCCTTTGGGAGTCAGCATGCCCCGATGGGGATGGCGGTAATCGGTCTGTACCTGCCCGTAATGAAAGTCGGGCACCGAAGCCGCCATGGAGCCGTGAAACGCCACCGCCTGTTTGATGATGCTGAAACCTTCAGGTGACGCCTTCATCTTGCTCATGTTGTTGGCGAAGTCTTGCGGCTCGTATCCATTCATCTTGAAACGGACGGCACCGTTGTAAACACGTACCTTGTCTCGCACCTTGCCTCCGAGAAGCTTGTAAACAGGCACTCCGGCGGCTTTGCCGGCAATGTCCCAGAGGGCAATCTCGATGGCACTGACGGCGCTGCCCCACGGTTTGAAAGCACCCATCCGACGGATTCCGGTCATGACCCGCTCCACATCGGTAGGATCTTTGCCCAGTATCATGTCTCTATAGAACAGGACGTGGGGCTTTAAGTAACGTTTGGCTTGCTCTGCAACGCCGTATCCATCGATACCCTCATCCGTGCAGATTCGCACCACGGGGTTACTGCCAAGGATAGCACACTTCAGGTCGATGATTCTCACACTTGATCTCCCGCTAAAACTGCTGTTTAGGCCATTACTCGGTTGTGACCATATTATGGGTGTAATTAAATTGCAACCTTCGTTATCACCATGGAGCCACTCAATAAAAAACCGCGCTACTCATCAGGGCAGCGCGGTTTGTCTTCACCACATGTTGTCACGCCAGCAGCGAGACAACATTTCTCGTCAGGTCACCGAGGAATGGAACTCAGTCCAATCATCCAGATTGTTCAGATTGACCGCATCGAGAATCGAACCGTCATCGGTAACACCGGCGGCCGATAAGATCTCGGTGCGTGTCTCATCGTTGTGGTTGTAGCCACGAACAGCCGCATTCGAGGCTTCGATCTCGCTAGCGGGAATGCTGCCTCCGCGCTGCTCCAGCACCCACTCCTCGAACTTCGGATAACTGGGCTTGTTCGATTTGATAAAATTCACCGCCGCATCCCGATCGATCTTGAGGCCATCCAGCACCATCTGATCGAATCCCTGTCCGCACTCGTCGTAGCCGTCATCCAGCTGTCCCGCAGCGCTCAATAACAGCTTGGACCAGAGGCGGGGCAGATGGATTGCACCCAGAGGTCCAGCGAGCTCGGAGCTAATGAGGGGAATAAAGGCCATGGTCGTTCTCCTTTTTGAAGCCGCATCGGCTTCGGGGATTGAGGTATGCCGGGTGCAACACCCGGGGTGCCAGGTAAAGGAGGACAATACAAAAAATCAGGAAGGCTGCCAACTACATCGAACGGATAATATCTGGAATGGGGATTATCAGGTAGGTGGTGGGAACCGATCCCGCAGCAAGCTTGCGCACGTAACGGAAAACCGACGGTGCCGAATCTTGACAGGCGCTATATGCGCTACGTGCTCTTCACGTAGAACTCGACGAAACGACTTTCCCCATCCTCGCCACGGTGGACCAAGGTCAAGGTGCCGCCATCAACGGCAAATTCCCACGACCGTACGACCTCTTGAGCATCAATGACCAGGTTGCCATCGAACCCACCGTCATCGTTGATCGCCCAGCGCCGTCGATTCTCTGAGACCTCCCCCTCCTGGAAGCGGGTGAGGACCATGGTCCCATCCACTTCCAGAATGAGTCATGGGTTCAACGCGCTCAATAGTCGCAACCACTAGTTCGTTAGAGCAGACCAACAACTTAGGTATCCACCAGTTCGTCGTCAGATGACGATGGATTGCCGATGTCGTCACAGCGCTACCAAAGGACGGGGATGACAAATAGCGCGACTTTCACAGAGCCTCCCAACGCTGCCAAGCCTTACCCTCGTGGTCCGGCGCGAAGAGGTCCGGATGGAAAATCTCCGCCATGATTTCCGCCGACTCCGCCAGGCGAGGCCCGGGTCGATTGAAGTAATGATTGCCATCGGTCACGAAGACGCTCCCGGTGCGCACCGCCTCAAGCTCGTGCCATTCCGCGCAGCAAGTAAGCGCTTCCACCTCGCGCCAACAAGTCTCGAGATCGAAACCACAAGGCATGAGCAAGATGATTTCCGGATCGTATCCCGCCAGATCGCGCCACTCCAGTCTAGGCGAATGTTTTCCGGCAGTTGCGAAGAGGTTTTTGCCGCCCGCAAGCTCTACCAGCTGGGGCATCCAGTTACCAGCAGCCATGATCGGATCGAACCATTCGATGCACGCCACCACTGGCCGACGCACTTGACTTCCTATGCTGGCAGCCAAACACCCGACCCGTTTGCGTAATGACTCGGCAACCTCCCGACCCAAATCTGGGATCCCGAGGGCATCGGCGACGGTTTCGATGTCGTGCCACACATCTTCAACCTTTTTTGGCTCCAGCGATACAATCGCTGGATTCGATGACAACAGCTGACCCATCGCCTCCTGGACATCTTGGAGATTCACGGCGCAGACCTCGCACTGGGCCTGAGTTACGATCAAGTCGGGAGCCAACGAATTCAGTAGATCGGCGTCGACGCGGTAGACCGAAACCGCCTCTTGCAAAATCGCCTTGACTCGTTGATCGATCTCATAGCTGGTGCCGTCAGGGTCGAATTTGGGCGCTGTGCAAGAAGGCAGTTGACGCACTGACTTTGGATAATCGCACTCGTGGGAACGGCCCACCAGACGGTTTTCGCAACCCAGCGAGCAGACGATTTCCGTGCTGCTAGGAAGGAGTGATACGACTCGTTGTGTGGGCATTTTGAGGATTGGCTCGCGATCAGTCCAGCGTTTCGTGGGTCAGCAGTCGGTCGCGATAGGCAGCGGAAAGCAAGTCGGTTCCCTGTTTGATCCGGCCAATGTATTCATGCGATGGCTTCAAACCTCTTTGCGTCTTGTCGGCTTGTGCCACGTAGGCAATCGCCGTTGTTGGGCATTCGCCAGCAATGACGTCGACCTCGTGACGGGTGTAATGATCGGGGTAACCTTCGTAACGATCCAGTTTGAACAAATCTTCTTCGTCGAACTCGTAGAGCACCCCCTCAACCCGCTCGGCGGGATCAGACACGATGTTGGCAAACCCTTCCTGGGGATTCCGGCTTGCGAGCTTGTTGAACTCCAGTCGCCATCCCTGGAGAGCAGCAAAAATCCTGCTGACGAAGTGGATGCCGCGTTGGCGCATCTGCTCCGCTCCCATGTTGGAACCGTAAGCAAAATATTTCACAGTGGTTCGTGATCCCACGTCGACGCCAGTTGTGAGGCTCTTCAGATTTGAGTGGCTTGTGACAAGCATCGGAAGTATAGTATTGACCAGAAGGTCGCACCAGACTACGCGAATTTGGTTCATGGACTTGGGCAAACTCCTTTTAGCCCCCTGATGCAACGGCAATTTTCTTCTCGGCGGATTCTGGCACATGTACGCGATGATGACGTACCACGCCGACCATACAGTGTCCGCCCCCTTGAAAGAGACCAAGATGCATTGAATAATCATTGGCCATCTCATTTTCGGCATCTTAATGTCATACATCTTTCCGAAAGGATATGGCAATAGTGTCGCCGTCGCCGTCCGAGAGAGTTTGCGGTTCGGTGCAATGATGGGCTTATTGTGGTTCCTACCTCACACCGTCACAATGCACAGCGCGTATTCTGAGGCCATGGACAAGCTCATGATAGTAGACGTCATCTGGCACCTGTCGAACAAGAAATCGGCGGCATCGTCCTCGCCGTGAGTGGTTTATCTTCAAAATCAAGGAGCAAATTGAATGAGTAACGGGTGGGAGAAAACGAGAGGGTATTACCCTGGGGACTGGGTCAGACCACGGCCGAACTCGGGAAACTGGCGACCATTGGTCGACCCTATGGAGGTGTTTCCCGGCCATCGTGCTGTCGACCGCAGCGATGCGTTCGAGCTCTATGACGCGCCCATCGGCGTTCGCCTATCTATTGAAGAGGCGGATAAATCGGATTCCCTGGAGTTCGACGGAGCCGTAGATGACATCGGAAATACTGTGCGCATATGGCAGGCCGACGACCGCTACCATCTGCTTTATTATCAGGGCAGTCACGTCGCCTATGCCGTCAGTGAGGACGGTTACCGCTGGACCCGTCCGACGCTCGGCATCATCGAGCATAACGGCTCCAAGGACAATAACCTGGTGACCGACGTCGGCGGCGACATGCTCAAGGCAGTGTTTGAGGATCCGAGCGCCCCGCCGGAGCAGCGTTTCAAGGGCATGGGATGCGAAGGGGCGTTGGTAAATTCGGAGACTGGAAAAGTCGCCAACGAAGGCGAAGAGGTCGACGACGATTACGTCAAGAACTGGTGGGCGGATCAGGAGTACCTAGGTCCGACCTATAAAGGTCCCAGGTTGATTCTCAAAGGTCGAGTGATCGGTTGGACTTCCCCTGATCGCATTCACTGGAAACGGTCCGATAACATCCTTGCTCATTTCCCGATGGATGGAGGGCTTTCGGTCCGCTACGACGAGCGCAGCGGGTACTACTACGCCTACTGTCGGATCCAAGGTGTCCCCCAGGAGCAGTTCGAGCTCATCGGCAGCGGTGTTCCCGAGGACGGCATCTTCCACCGGGCCATTGGTTTAACCCGCACCAAGGACTTCAACCATTGGCCGGCGCCCAAGCTGCTCATCTTCCCCGACGGTCAGGACGATCTTGATCTCTCGTTCTACGGAGCCGACTATTTTCCCTATCCTGGCGGGGACGACCTGCACTGCATGCTGCTTCAAGCCTACCATCACGCCACCGACCACGTAGATAGCCAGCTCGCCATCAGTCGCGACGGGTTGATCTGGCAACGGCCAGAGCGCAAACCGATCATTCCCGTGGGCAGACCTGGCGACGTCGATTCGGCGATGGTCTATTCCTGGGGCAGCGGGATTGTCGAGCTTCCAGACGGCTATTGGGGTTCGCTCTACGCCGCTTTTACCTCGTTACACAACCAACCTGGCAAGAGGGAACACACAAGGGCGATAAAGTGGGCCCGTTGGCGACCGCACCGGTTTTGCGGAGTGGAAACCGAGGTTGAGGGGCGTTTCACCATCCCCACCATAACCCGGACTGCTGATCAGTTGCGTCTCAACTACCGCTGCCGACCTGGGGGTTGGATCAAGCTGGAACTGTTACGCAACATCCCCTCAAGAGTGCATCCCGATGTGGATCCGGTGGCCGGGATGACCTTCGCGGAAAGCGACGTCATGACTGGCGAAGAACTCAACCACGTGGTCAGCTGGAACGGAAACAGCGATCTGTCGGCCGTAGGCGAGATGCTGGCAATTCGGGTGCGTATGTTCCAGGCGAAGATCTTTGCTTACCAGGTCTGACCTAAAAAACAGCTTGTTGGATCAAAGAGCCAAATTCTGATATTTGTGATGCCTGAGGAGCTCCGTCTGGTAGCTATCAATGGCATGCTTGGTTACGGCTATGAGCCAGCAAGTCTCGAGAATGGGATCGCTGCAGGTCCTCATCTCTTCGGCGTCGACGCCGGCTCTACTGATGCTGGGCCTTATTATCTGGGCCACGGGCGCTCACTGACCACGGCCCAGCAGATCGAGCGGGATCTCGAAGGGGCTTTGCGGGCGGTTAAAAAAGTTGGGGTCCCACTGGTTATCGGGTCAGCGGGGTTTGGTGGCGCCTCTGTGCATGTGGACTTCTGCCTTGAACGCCTCGAGCGCGTGGCCCACCGACTCTCTGTTCCCTTCCGCTGTGCCGTCATTCGTTCCGACCTTGACCGCACGGTGGTCAAGCAAGCCATCAAAAACCAAAAGGTCCGTCCGCTGGCCGGCGCACCTGAGCTCGATCCAGAATGCGTCGATGGTTCGACCCAGCTTGTGGGCCAGATCGGCACTGAGGCCATCTCCGCAGCCCTCAGTGCAGCGGATGTAGAAGTAGTCGTAGCCGGAAGGTCGTGTGATACGGCCATCTACGCCGCACTTCCCATAATGGAAGGTTTTGATCCCGGCCTAGCGCTGCACATGGCCAAGATCATGGAGTGCGGCGCCCAATGCGCCATTCCTCTGGCTGCCAACGACTGCCTCCTCGGCATAATGAAGCGAGACGCTTTTCTGATCCGCACGTTAAGTAACCAACGAACTGTTACCCCGGAATCGGTAGCCGCCCACTCTCTTTACGAGCAGCCTGATCCCTACGAGCTCCACGAGCCGGAAGGGACCGTAGATATGTCAAATGCGCTGTTTGAACAAATCGATCGTAACACGGTAAAGGTCTCGGGCAGCTTCTTACAACCGGCGACAGGACCCAAGACCATCAAGATGGAAGGCGCAAGGCTGGCGGGATACCGCTCCGTTACCATGGCAGGCGTTCGCGACCCGGACGTGATAGAGAATCTGGATGCCATCTTCGTCACGGCAAAGGAGATGGCAATCGCCAACTTGCCGACCACCATGGATCCCGCAGTTCTTACAGCAGACCTTAAGATCTATGGACGCGACGCGGTATTGGGCCACTTAGAGCCGCGCACAGCAATCTCCCCGCACGAAGTTGGACTGCTACTTGAGGTCATCGGCCCGACCCAGGAAACGGCCAACGCCTACCTGGCGCTGTTGAGATCGTCACTGCTCCATTGCCCATTCGAAAGTCGCAAGACCACAGCCGGAAACCTCGCTTTTCCTTTTTCTCCTTCGGATCTTGAGGGTGGTCCGGTGTATGAGTTTTCGGTCTACCACCTCCTCGAGGCGGATGATTCCCGTTCATTTTTCACACCCGAGTTCGTAACCATCGGAGAATGACTTCGTGGCTCATCTCTGCGAACTAGCATCGGTCTTCCGCAGCAAGAACGCCGGACCTTTTCTCCTGACCATCGACCTGATGTTCGGCGACGAGTCCACCTTCCAGCGCGTGGCAAACGCGGCTGCCTTGAGCACAGAAGCAGTTGCGAGGCTTTATCAGATTGACCCTGAGAATGTGCGTATTGTCCCCTTCCCCAAGGCGAAAGCGATCAAGGTCACGCTGCCCCGGGTCTGGGGCCGAGCTGGAGCCGGCTCCCCGGGAGATCGGGACGTCTACGGCGCCCAGCAGCACGGCCCACTGATGAACCTGGAGATACCTTAGACGTGGCAAGCAAGATCCATGGGTAGTGATTTCCCCAACGCGGTGGCCTCTGCCGTCGACGCTAATTTGGAGAACCACATTGCGCGCTTGCAGCGCTACATCCGCCAACCCTCGGTGTCCGCGTTATCGCAGGGAAATGAGGAGATGGCTGCCCTGTTGGCCGCCGACATTCGCGATCTTGGCGGACAGGCGGATACGGTTGCCGGGGTCGATTTCCCGCTGGTCTACGGACGTTTGGACGCAAACGCCAACCGTACAGTACTGATCCATAGCATGTACGACACGACGCCGGCCAGCGAGCCCGATTGGATAGCCCCACCGTTCGAAGCCCGCAGAGTCACGTTGAACAAACTGGGAGAATGTATCGTGGGCAGGGGAGTGGAAGACACCAAAGGGCCGGTCTCCGCGGTCATGGCAATGATCGATTCATTTCGGCAAACCGACATCAACCTGCCAGCAAACCTGATTCTGCTCTTCGAAGCTTCCGAGCTCGGAAGCGCCTCTTTGCCTGTATTCATCCACGATCACGCGGCTGAGCTCAAGGACGCCGATATAGCCTACTGGCCCTGGCATACCCAACGCTCCGATGGTACCGCCGTAGCGTGGCTGGGTTGCAAGGGGCTGATGCTTTTGAGATTGACCCTAAACGGAGGGGCGTGGGGCGGCCCGCTGGAGACAGATCTACATGCGCAGCATTCTTCGTGGATTGCCAACCCTGCTCACGAACTGACTGCAGCATTGGCGAGCTTGAAAAGTGAAGACGATCTGACCATCACGGTCGCGGGTTTCGGCGACAACGCTTTACCCAGCGAGGAAGATGAACAGCTGGTTCGCGCACTTGCATCCCGTCTCGATCCCGATCTGCTTTTATCCGATATCGGTGCTAATCGCTTCAAGCATGGCAGCTTTCTCGACGCCCTGAGGGCTCACGTGCTCGAGCCCGAGATCAACATCTCCAGTATCCACGGCGGTTATTCTGAAGATGCGGGGCACAAAGCGATCATCCCCCACAAGGCGTGGGCAAATATCGAAGTCCGCCCTATTGACGGCATGTCCGTCGATCAGGTGCTGCGCTGTCTGCGCGACCACCTGGACCGGCACGGTTTCGGTCACGTGGAAGTTGTGAAGCAAAGTGGTTATGTCGGCGGTCGCGTCCGTGCCGGCAGCTGGGCAGCTCAGGCGTTGACGAAAACCTATCGCGAGATGGGGTTCGATCCGGAAATTTGGCCGCGCACTGCCACCGCCATTGCCGTCGATCTCTTCACCAAAACCCTAGGCATTCCCTGGGTGGGAACATGTCCGGGACACGCGGGCGGCAAACACTCCGCCAATGAGTACCTTCAGCTTAGCACCTACGGTGGAGCCATCAAGTTTATCGCCCGCCTAGTGTGGCGGCTGGGACAGGCGGTGGGCTAAGGGCTTTGCTCACGTCGGAAAAGGCTCGACAAGAGCAATTCTGATGTTGGTGAACAAAGCTTGGCCCCGCTCCACGAACAGCTCCACATCCCCGCTGGCGGCCACCTGATCGAGGGCCAGCGCCGCGATCCAGCGATCGTCGAGATACCACTCGAACTGTTCGTCCCGGGCGAAGCAACGCAGCTTGTAGGTACGGCCACACTCGACCGCACACAACGCGGTGTCGCCACCGGACAGTTCCGACCAACCATAAAAAACCCGGTAGCTGGCGCGCCCCATTGCCACCCGGGCTCTAATCCGGTCCATCAGCAACCAGACACCCTCAGCTTCGTTAACCCGCAGCACTACCCCCGCACATTCAGCCGTCGAGAAGTTCAGGTCACACGAAAAGTGTAGGTCGGCTATGTCCTTGATGATCCTGCAGGATGATCCGACGTTGTTCGCAACTCCGGTAACGCGGCCGGCGCTTTGCTCCCACTTACCCCAGTCGGAGCAGGAAAGCGTCGGCACATCGGAGGCCACCTCCTGTTCGAGCCCTGCCAGCATCGGCATGTACTCCAAGAACAAAGTTCCGTCACTTCGGGCTTTTACCCTCTTCGGGGCTGCCAGGGCCGGTCGTCTTCCGGTCATGTGATGGTAGAGAACGCGGTCGGAACCATCCGCAATCGTGCGGGCACAGTAGGGACCCGCTGCGCCTTTCTCGGCGCCGGCGACGAGAAAATTCTCGGGACGTAGGAAGGGGCCGTTCCAAGCGTCCGCCATGAAATAGAAGCTGCCGTCGGCATTCTCCCGACCATCGGTGCTCAGCCGGAGACCGCCGCGACTGCGGGTCGTGAACATGAGATAATGCCGACCATCCAGCTCGAAGAGATCGGGGACCTCTGTTTTTTCATACACCCCTGTGGGCGCATCGAACGGAGGCAGAAGCTCCCAATGGGCCAGATCCGTGGACGTCAGGTGGGCAAACACCGCGCCGGTGTGCTCATGACTCCAGGTCGGCAACCGAGCGTGAAGTAGGGCGTGGTAAAACCCGTCTTCGGGACGGTACCAAATGAACGGGTCGCGGAAGTCAAGCTGGTCGTGGAAGAGTGACGGGATCACCCGATCGAGATAGTGTGGTCCCGCGGCAGCGAATACCGGATTCTCTGGGTGCGGCGACCAATGGTCCAGATCCTCAGAAACAAAGAGGCCGGTGCGTTGCATCCGGTCCGGCATCGCCCCGACGTACAGGTAGAACCGGCTCTCGTGGTGTACAACCATGCCGGTGAGAATTCCACCTTGCTCGTTCCAATCGCCAGCCACTCCGGTGGCGACCAAGATGGAAGGCCGTTCTTCCCAGTGTAGCAGGTCGGTGCCCACCCAATGGCCGATCCTGTCGGACGGAGGATCCACGGACTCCAAGAAAAAGAGGTGATACTCATCATCCCATGGAAAAATCCAAGTATCCCACATCGACCGGTTTTTTGGCGGACGAAAATTCATTGATTCACTGCCTTTCGGAATGCGGGCATACCCATTGTAGCCGAGAGAGCACGTAACGTCGCCTCCCTGCCGTCACAATACGAAAGAAGCGAGAATCAGACAGGCGACCTAAGACAAACGATCAGCCACATCAATTACACCCATCAATGGAGCAAGCGATAGATTGGGACCCCTGTTAAAGTTGCCTCAAGTGCTCCTTGAAGGCCAAGAAGCCGACTACGCTCTGCGTGCCGATTATCGCGTAATTCCGATTCTCAAGCTGCAGTTTGGATTGCAGGGGTGGAATTCAGCGGAGTACAGACTTGAAAACCGAACACAGAAATTCGAAAGCTTCAAGCAGCGCACCCCGGTTATCACCGTTACCAACAGCTCGCAGTATCTCAACTACGATTTATTTTCGATCGTGGGATTCCGTCGCGACAAAGTTGATTCCGACGACTCTTTTCATAGAGTTCACGAACTCAATCGTTAGCAGGTCTTCGTGCGAGCACTGACCGGATTTACCGCTCTATGATGGATGTTGTGAGTGTTCAAAATGTTCCTCCTGACAACGAGCTATACTTGATAAGCGAACACCTTGGCTTGGAACATTTTCAATCGGATGGCCACCATCTCGCCGATGCCTGAGATGTCACTGCGGCCTTGCCAAGTCACCACCTGATCCAGGGAATCACCGGTTAAGCGATCGCACTCCTCGAACGTGAATTCTTTGAGCGGATCCACGTCCCCGTGGAACATGGAAGGGATTAATCGCAAGAGCTCGACAGTAACCCAACCCCCTGGTTTGCAGCGGTAGTTCAGCCGCAGCTCGTCATTGCGCCGGCAAATCGTGGGAATAGTGAACCGGCCCTCTGTGGTCGCTTCGAAACCGCAGAAGCGGTGCGGTTGCCATAACGCCCACCCCATCTTGCGAGCTTTCTTGTGCGGAAAAAGCTCGGCCTCGTACTCATGCTTCACGTTGTGTAGCCTTGATTCCGCCCAGTAGGTCGAACCCCAGTAACCGTCGGGAAGCTCAACGATTCCAGACGCCCCAATCATACAGTCTTCGCCACTGCCTTCGGGTCCCAAGGTCACGATAGGCTTGCGTTCGGGTCGCTGCCAGATCAATCCGTCGCGGCTGAAGGCAATCTGCACATCCATGGTCCCGGTCATGTGATGAAAGATCGGGGTGAGCATGCCGTGAATATCGGCGCGCCCTGGATATGGGAAGTAGGCGTGAGCGTAGAAGGCGATGTCCAGCTCGTCTTGGGAGTCAGGGTGCATGGTGAGCTTGGCCGCCGGCCATTTGCGAAAATCCTTGGTTCTGGCGATGCCGTTGGCCCGGCGCACCATCTCCGTCTCTTGAACCCCCGTCCCGATCCCCATCGGCTCTTCCGGCGCGAATCCCTGCGGCTGCAAGTACGCATAGTAGCTACCGCTGGTCTCGTCGTATCCCGCAACGATGCCGCCGTTTACCGAATAGTCGGCCAACGGTTCTTCGATCTGCTTCCAGCCATGGAAACGATCGGGGGAGGTCCAGCCGACCATCCAACCACGCAGTACCACCTTGGGGCCTTTATAGGCAAGCCCTTCATACTGCATGGCCTCCCAGCGTTTATTCGCTTCTTTCTCGTCCAGTTTTTCCCAAGTGTCGGGGTCGAACCATCCCGACCCTGCGCCTATCGCTTTGAAGCGCTCCTCTGGAAGTGCCGAAGGGTCTTCCCAGATACCGCCCTCCGGGTGGTTGGCACGGATGTTGTTCTTCTTAGAGCCATTGAACTCCACCTCCCCCAACTCCGGCCGGGTCCAGTTGTAGGCGTCGTCCGAAACAGCGTAGCAGGTTCCCTGCCCGAAGACGTAATAAAACATGTGATAACGACCATCTTCGTACCAGACATCGCCGGCTGACATCCCTTCCTTTTCCCACTCTACCTCGAGATCGAAAATCACCGGCGCTTTCGTCGCCACCTCGATCTTGTGCTCAATGCCGACAGGTGCGTCGTAGAGGTTGTATATGCCCTCCCGGGAAACGGCCCGATTGCCAGGGAAGATTTCGTGGACATCGACGAGAGGCGTCCAAGTACCGGGATTGCTTCGCGGCCGCACCCAGTCGCCAGGGTAAAAACCTTGCCATTGACCTGTGAGCTTTCGTTCTTTGGTCATCTTTTCCTCCTGTTTGCTTGTCATTGTAGCAAGCTTTCAGTGCGCCCACAAGATTGCGATCGGAGCAAAAACATGACAGCTAACGCAACATCGATCGATCTGTCCGGCTTGGTCGAGATCGAAGCGACAGAGGTCTGTCCGCCACCGCGCTGGGCTCTTCTCGAAAGCCATTTGATCAAGCTCATGGAGGATTCCGTCGAACCGATGGTCGACAGGTACGCGGAAAAAGGCGGTGCGTTCTATTATGCCGACGATGTCGACGATCTCTACGAGCGCACATCCAACTGGGGTCTGTTTTACGCCATGGGGGCCAGCGAACGGGTGCTGGAGCTCGCGCTGCAGCAATGGCATGCGACCAGCCGTTTCTTCGCCGACGATATCGTCAGCCGAGTCCACCCCCGCTTCAATCCACAGATTCACAACGAGTACTACAATCTGGGTTCGCCCGGCGCCAGCGAATGGCACCACAAGGGCGAGGGCAACATGGGGTTCTACTATTTCGGCTTGGCTGATCCGACCATATCCGAGAACCTGCGCCGCGCCAAGCGCTTTGCCGCTATGTACATGGACGAAGATCCCCAAGCGTCCAACTACGATCCAGAACACAACATCTTTCGCTGCCCTATGCAGTCCAGCATCGGCCCCCTGATTCATGCATCGCTGGATCACGCGAACGGGTGGCTCCAAGGAGAGGGGCAGAACCACTACTACGGTGTGAGGGCGACGCTGTATCCGCTGGTCAAAGACCTGGAGCCGGATTGGCACGAGAATCCGCAGCGCCGAGACGAGATCTTGAAGCTGTTCGACGAGGTGGTTCTCAAAGGAGACATACCCAATAGTCTGGGCGCCACCGCCCTCATTACTCACGCCTATCTCCATACCGGAGACCAGAAATACAAGCAATGGGTACTGAAATACACCGAAGGGTGGATTGAGCGCATGCGGCGCAACGGCGGCATCATGCCCGACAACGTCGGCCCGACCGGGCAGATCGGTGAACAACGGCAGGGCCAATGGTGGGGCGGACTTTATGGCTGGAACAGCTTCGTCTGCCATTACATCATGTTCAGCTCGCTTACTATTGCTGCCGAGTGCGCCCTTTTGCTCACCGGCGATTTCGGCTATCTGGACCTGCTGCGTTCGCAGATCAAGGTGCTGATGGACAACGCTATCACCCGAGAAGACGGCCAGCTTCTACTGCCTTCTCGGTACGGTCCTAATGGCTGGGAGCACGTAAGAGAAAACCTGTCCCGTGAGAGGGGGCGATTCGTGCCCTTTCGCATGCAGGAACTGGCTCACCTCTACCACGCCTCTTTCGCAAATGAGGACTACGAACTCATCGACCGGATCCGCGAAACCGACAAGGAGCGGGATTGGAACGAGGTGCCAGCGTTGGGCGAGAAGAATTACGGCGACACCGAGCTGGCACGCTTTCAGTATTACGACGGCAAGAATCCAGATTGGCCAGAGAAGATCCTCAGTGCCGAGATCCAAAACGCCATGGCTGACCTTGAAACGATTCGGAACGAAAACCGCGATGCTTACACCTTGATCGCGGAAAACGAGAGTCCGCCCAATCCGGTTTACACCAAAGGTCTGACGCAGGTTATGATGGGTGCGCCGCAATCGGTGTACACTGGGGGGCTCCTGCGCGCGACAGTGCGCTACTTCGATCCAGACCGCGGGCGACCCGGCTTGCCCGAAGACACAGTCGCGCTGGTCGATAGGCTCAGCGCCGACAACGCTGGTGTACAGTTAGTCAACTTAAATAACAGCGAGCCCAGAAAAGTGCTCGTGCAGGCGGGAGCATTTGCCGAGCACCAATTCACAGAGCTAACGCATCAGGGCCAGACTCTCCCCGTTGATTCGCAATACTTCGCCGTGAAACTACGGCCAGGTTCCGTTACTCGGTTCGAAATAGGTTTGAGCCGTTTTGCCAACCGTCCCACCTACGCTTTCCCGTGGCATGGAGAAACTATTCCGGTGCCCTACCAATAGTCGCGCTGCTGATTTTGGTTCCTTCGGAAAATCTTTTTCGAATCAAGCCGAGGCGGTTTCGTACAAAAAAGCGGGCAAGCCAAATGTTGTAACCCGGAGGGCCATCAGTGCGGATTTATACTTTTCGTGCCGCACTTCCGAAGGGGAAGGTTTACGGCTATTTCTGGACCGCGCCGCAGATCGGATCCAGCTGGGACGAGCGAGTTACCATCCAGATTACGGTTGGTCAGAACTGTTCGGTGACGCTACGACAACGTGCGCCATCGAGCTGGACCGGAATTACCATCTACTCTGCTTTGCTCCAGACGAGCATTTCGAGTCTTATCTCGACGATCGCTGGCTCGTTGCACTCGCTTCCGACCAAGCAGCCAGCAGCGGCGATGTAGAGCTGTTCGTAGAGCGGGATGCGGCTTCTTTCACCAACATCAGAGTTGGCCACTATAGAACCATTCCCATAGTAAACCCTATCGGCTGGAGAGCACTCTACCGTCAAGGTCACGTTCTGATTTGCCCTTTCGCTATCGCTCGATCTGACCCCGTTTATGGTAGTCGAGGCACGACTTCCCTTGCCAATCTCTCCATCGACTTTCGCATCTTCGCCTTATCATCCCAGTCATGGGCAATCTGAAGTAAGGTGCCAAAGCCTCCAGTCTCGTCGTAAAGTGCCTGAAGTTTTTCCGTAACTGTGTCCACATCTCCAACCACGGCAATCTCGTCGACAAGATAGTGCGAGTCTACGGCCGCGTCTGGCATGTCATCGTCTTTCTTCGAAAGATCCCCGATGCCGCTATCTATGGCGATGTCCCGAAGGTAAATGAGTGACCTGGAGAAGGCGCCCCCGAGGCAGTGCTCCCGAGCCTCGTCGTTGGACTCGCCAACGTAGATGCTGCGGGAGATGCGCCAGTTTGCGCGATCCGGATCCGGTTGTCCTGCTTCGGCGGCACCTTCGCAGTAGATCTCCCATTGCCGCTTCACTTTGTGATGCGGTGCCATGCTGATACTGATTGGAATGAAGCCCCGTCTGCCCGCCGTGCGCGCTGCCATCGATTCAGGTTTTACGATACTCATGGCCAACGGTGGATTTGGCTTCTGGAGCGGTTTAAGCAAATGTCCAAACGCTAAGTGCGGAACTTTCTCTTCAATTGCGATATGCCAGTAATTGCCCTTTAAGTCGAACGGGGCTTCAGCGTCCCAGAGCTTGAGCACCATATCAATCGCTTCAAGCGTCATCAATCCTTGCTCCTTCGGATCGGGCAGGTCGAACATCGTCCAATCGGTCTTTATGCCGCCCTGACCGAAGCCGACGTTGATGCGCCCCCGGGACAGGTGATCGAGATAGGCGAGCCGTATGGCGATGTTGACTGGGTGGTGCTGGGTGACGATCGACACGCCGGTGCCCAAACGTATGTTCTTCGTCTGTGAGATCATGTGGGCGATGAAGACGTCGTTCGACGGAATCGGCTCCCACGCCGCGGAATGATGCTGGCCGATCCACGCCTCGCTGTAACCCAGTTCGTCGGCAAGTATGATACATTCGGTGTCTTCGTCGAAACACTGAGTGCGGTCCTTCTCAGGAGGGTGTAACGGCATCATAAATTTTCCGAGCTTCATTTCAGTCTCGTTTTCTGGAATGTCGCGAGTATCCTTACAAAATCGTAGCTTCGGACAATTCGGCTGTAGCTGGCCACATGAAAGGTAGCCGCAACGCACAGATTAGTGGCGCCTGGCATCTCGAGCATTGCGAAGGTTACGGCGGCGTGTCGTCGTGAATCACCAGGTGCGGCCACCCTTTCTTGGCCTTCTCCGCCTTTTCCGGGTCGGGCCACCGTTTGGCTTGGGTGATAGGTGCCATCTCCCCTGCTCGCCAAACGGCTTCGGTTCTCATCCTCTGGGAAATCCTTCGCAGCTGTCCCTGGCAATCCTCCAGATCCACGTCAACGTCGCCGACGGACATCACACACACGTCTGCCTCGCGTCCAACGCCGAGGGTTCCGATGCGGTCGTGCCATCCTATGGCTGTCGCCGGCTCGATGGTTGACCTGGCAATCACTTCAGCCAGTGGCATGCCCAGGTGCAGCAACCGCGACATCGTCGTCGGCAGATCATAACAGGGGCCGTCACAGGTCAAGCTGTGCATGTCGGTGCTTATGGTGTCCGGCCAGAAGCCTTCGGCGGCACAGATCTCAGCCACCGTCCAGCAAAACGACCCCGTACCGTGACCGATGTCGAATATCACACCTTTCTCGCGCGCCTTGCGTACGACGGGGTGGATCTTCCGAGTTGCGGAATCGACGATCGTGCTCTCGTATCCATGGAAACAGTGGGTGTAGATGTCCCCGGCCCTCATCTCACCGGGAGACCGCTCTAGAGGAACCGACGACAGAGTGTGATGCACCATTAGCGGCGTGTTTGTTGCCTCCGCGGCCGCCTGAGCCTGATCGAACGCCAACGGTTCGTTTGCCCCGTTGGCGGCGATAGAGGCTGACAACCGCACCTTCACCCCCACCAGCAGATCCCGGTTCGCCTCCACGCAGGCAGCACATTCATCGGAACTAATGAACTTCTCTGATTCCAACTCGCCAGGTGCTCCTTTTTCGGTGGAGGCCCCAACCGCCAGACCGCCGCGCGAGATGTTCAGGAAACCGAGGACACGGGTACGAAAATGCTCAACCGAAAAGCGCCGAAATCCCCGAAAGGTATCGCTGCCTGCACTTCCGGTATCTACAGCAGTGGTAACCCCACGGCCCAGACAGTAATGGTCAACGTCGATGCCCAGCGGAGTGACCAGATTGTAGGTGTGGGTATGTAGATCAACCAACCCGGGGATTACGATCTTGCCGGTGGCATCGAAGATCTTGTGAGCCGTTTCGGGGTTGAGGCCTTGCTCTATGGTCGCAATCTTGCCGGCCGATAATGCCACGTCCAGCTCGGCATCGACCGCGTTGGCAGGATCGACGACCCGGCCGCCACGGATCAACCAGTCATACTGTTTCATTGTAACGAACGCACCGATTCGAAGGAGTAGCCTCGTTTTTTACAAGAATCTTCGATACCTGATCAATGCTGCAAATCGGAGGCAGCCGACGTCGCGTTGGAGTGTGCGGGTCAACCTGCTGCTTCCCCATACTCGACTTGCGCCTTCGCCATAGCGCTATACACCCGACCCGGATTCATCGGCAACTCGTGCAAACGCTGACCGGTCGCAGCATAAATGGCGTTGGCAATGGCCGCCATCGGCGGCACCAACGGCACCTCACCGACACCTCGGATGC
>CAYNZV010000058.1:0-22720 GCA_964401715.1 uncultured Gemmatimonadaceae bacterium
TCCCACTGGCCGTCCGCACCAGATTCGCATTCATCTGGCCGCTGCCGGTTTCCCGATAGTGGGCGACCCCCTCTACGTGGTGGGGGGCACTCCGCGCAAACCCAACGCCAGCAAGCGCCCGCCCCTGCCGGGAGATTGTGGATATTTGCTGCACTCCCAACGTTTGCGATTTGTTCATCCTACCTCGAAAGAACAGTTGGATATCTGCTGCCGCGCCCCTGCGAGCCTGCGTTTGGAAGGGGAATAATCTTCCGGGCGGACGTTAGGTCACGACCGATGGCCACGTCCCTCCCTCGAGAGCAGATCGAGCTCGACCTTGCGAATCCGAGTCAGAGTCTCCTCTGCCAAGCTGCGGTTGGTTGCAATGAGATCGGCCACGATGCCGGTGAGAAACATCTGGAAACCGGCAAGTAACAGGACTGCGGCGAGAATCACCGACTGAACATGCAATTCGCCCTCGTCGGTGAAGAAAAAGTAGTAGAGAAACCGCAATCCCAAAAGCGCACCGAGCACAAAGGCCACCGTACCAAACATGGTGAAGATCTTCAGTGCTTTGTAGCGAGCGTAGGTTCGTAGGCTGATAATTCCCGAGCGAAAAACAAACTCGCCCAGATTGGAAAACAGTCGCGACTCCCTAGCTTTCGGATTGGTACGTATGGGAACACTGACAACGGCGAAACGGTTTTGGCCGGACTCAACGATGTGTTCAGCGGTGTGGTCGAAATCGGTGAAGGTAGTAAGCTGTAATGCTGCTTCCCTGCTGAAAGCACGGAAACCGCTGGCCACGTCTGGCACCGAAAGGGTAGCCATGCGACTGATGGTTCGGCTTCCGATGTTCTGGAGGTACCGTTTCAGATAGGAGAAATGGTCGATGGTTCCCGTCTGCCGGTCACCGACGACCAAGTCGGCACGACCTGCCAAAACCGGTTTTATGATAGTGGGCACATCGCCGCCAAAGTACTGATTATCCCCATCCGTATTGACGATGATGTCCGCGCCCAGCTTCAGGCACGCATCGAACCCCGCTTTGAAGGCGTAACCCAATCCGCGGTTGCGGCGGAAACGGATTATGTGATCGACCCCAGCTTCACGAGCGACCTGTTCCGTCCGGTCCGTCGAACCGTCATCGATGACCAGGATTTCGACCACGTCGATGCCGTCGATACTGCGTGGGATATCCTTGACCGTTTCGGCAAGGGTGCCTTCTTCGTTCAAGCAGGGAATTTGGACGATCAATTTCATCGGCGTTTGGTGGATGGCTCCTACCAATACTTTTCCACGTGGTATTGGCCCGGTGATCTGACGGTGTGCTGCTTAAATCCCTCTGACTGTATGATCGCTTCCATATCCTCAATCATGCCGGGATTGCCGCACATCAGGATCTGGGTGTCTTCTGGAGTAGGATGAAACCCCCAGGCTTTATCCAGTACACCGTTTTGCCAGACGTGCTGTACGTAGTCGGTGTGCCCTTTCCATTCCGCATGTTCGAGATGTGATCGGCTAATGGTCGGGATGTAGGAGAATTCGGTACTTATGCGTTCGAGAGCAGTCAGCTCAGGGCCGTATCCCAGCTCCCAGGAATGCCGACAACCGTGAACGATCGCCACTTTTCTTTTCATTGTGGCTGAGAGATAGGTCCTCACCATGCTGATGTACGGGGCGATACCCGTTCCGGTACCGGCCAACACCAGATTGGCATCTTCGGGGATCTCTTCTATGGTAAACTTTCCGGTGATCTTCGCGGAGAGCCAGAGCCGGTCGCCCATTTGTAGTTGAAAAAGCCGTGGTGTCAGGGATCCTTCGGGAACGAGGATGACGTAGAGGTCTAGGTGGCCTTTGGCCAACGGTGACGAGGCTATGGAATAAGCACGCTGAATCATGCTACCTTCGGGTGCGGGTTTCGCTTCGGCGTCCGTGTTCGCACACCGCGGCGCCGATTGAGGTAGCCCGACCACAGCAAACTGGCCGGGGACGAACTCCGGCAAGTCCCATCCGTCGGGGACAAACCGAAAGATCGCCAACCCGGGCGCGATCTCGACCTTTTGCGTCACAATTGCGTTGAGTTCTTTTATTTTGGGCATCTGCTGCTTTTCGATAGATTGGGCAATTTAGCTCCGCTCTCCGTTGTCGTCGAACGCAAGGAGCGGGCGCGCATTGCTTTTCCGTCCGCTGCAACCTGTCGTTATGTTTGGGGGAGAATTTCGACCATGCCCAATATACGCCTACGAAATAGGTCATTCAAGCGATCCGGCACGACGGCTTGTCTCCATTAGATAACTCACTCCAACAGCTTCGCGGTGCGCGCATCGCTCTACTGGGATTTGGTTCCGAGAATCGTGCTTTGGCGCGGTTTTTTCAGACACGAGGGATAGGATTCTCAGTTTGCGACGTTGACCGCCGTGCGGTCGAAAAACTACGAGCCGGATGGGACCGATCCGTCATCAGCTGGCACCTAGGGGAACGATATCTGGAATCTCTCGAGGAATTTCAATGGATCTTCCGCTCTCCGGGAATCAGTACTTTGCTGCCAGAGATCGAAGCCGCCCGCCAGAACGGTGTTCGCGTCCACAGTCAGACCCAACTGTTCTTCGACCTGTGCCCAGCCCCAATCATCGGCGTCACCGGCACCAAGGGGAAAGGCACCACCGCGGCACTACTGGCCCAAATTCTCGGCAATAACCTCGACGAGACTGTTCATCTCGGCGGTAATATCGGCGTCCCACCCGTAGGGTTTCTCGACAGCGTGGGACCCAGCGACCGCGTGATTCTAGAGCTGTCCAGCTTCCAGCTCCAGGACCTACGTACCAGTCCCCGCCTGGCGGTGATTCTCGGTGTCACGCAGGACCATCTAGACTACCATGCGGACGTCGCCGAATACGTCGGGGCGAAATCATCCATATGTAGATATCAACAACCGGACGACTGGGTGGTTGCCGACTTGGACAATCCCGTGTCTCAGAAACTCGCGACCCGGAGTTCTGGGTGCAAGATGTCTTATAGCTTGATGGGCGAAGCGGATGCCTGGCTCGAGGACGATGCCTTGTGGATCAAACTAAACGGCCGAAACGAAAAACTTTGTTGTCGACGCGAACTAGGTCTGCAGGGTGATCACAATCTCAAGAACAGCCTAGCGGCCGCCGCCGCGGCGGTTGTAGCCGGAGTACCCGCAGTCGCGATTGCTGGTAGCGTTGTTGGCTTCAAGGGATTGCCGCACCGCTTGCAACGGATCGGCGAGCGAGATGGCGTTACCTATATCGACGATTCCGCATCCACCACACCTGAAGCGGCCGCCGCCGCCGTCCAGAGCTTTGCGACACCGCTCATATTGATCGCCGGAGGTTCGGGCAAAGGCGCTGACTACGGCAAACTCGCCGAGGCCGTAGCAACAAGCAAGGTGAAATCGATTCTGCTCATGGGCGAAGAAACAGGCAGAATCGCAGCGGCTTTACAGAAAACTAGCGGGCGACCATTGAGGGTAGAAAGTGGTGATTCCATGGCCTGGGCAGTCGACGTGGCAGAACGCTATGCCGTCGCCGGTGACACCATCCTCCTATCTCCTGGGTGCGCCAGTTTCGGGATGTTCGAGGATTACGTGGATCGGGCGGTACAGTTTAGAAAGTATGCCAGACTTGAACCGGATTGAGCTAACCGGAGAAAGCTTTAAATGTTGTAATGCAACCCGCACTCCTTGGCGTCTTCCTCCTGCTGGCGATTCTTCTCGTTGAACCAACGCCAGCGTCCCGCTCGTTGATCTTCCCCAGCGACAGCTGTTGTGGAGCATATGAAGCACCCGATGCTCCGGTAGCCCCGCGCATAGAGAGGATGGTCGAGGATTTCGTTCTTCTCGATAAACTTGCTGAGTTGATCCTCGGTCCAGTCTGCTAACGGGTTGAACTTCAGTACCTGTCTTTGGGTGCCATATTCGGGTACCAGGCTTGCCTTCGGCGTGTTGTCGGCGCGACGGCTGGTCTGGTCCCGCCGCACGCCGGAGATCCAGCAATCGGCGGTCTTGAGCAACTTCCGATGTGGCCGGACCTTGCGCACTTGGCAGCAATATTCCTGTTTCTCCTTTGAATCGAAAAAGAGATACTCTCCGAAACGATCAACCATGGATGCTACCTGTTTGGAATCGGGTTCAATGCGCTCCACCCGACATCCGTAGCGCTGCTCGATTTTTTCCAGAAACTCGTAGGTCTCGGGGTGTAATCGCCAGGTGTCGACGGTTGCTATACGAAGCCCTAATCCCGCTTCCCGCGCCAAATGAATCAACGCCATCCCGGTGCGCTGCAAGCTCGTACTTATCACCGCCCTTCCGGGAAAAGTCTGGTCTGCCCAGCGCAGTAGGTCCCCCACCTCGAGCGTCTCGAAGTCGATTTCCTCGAGATAGCACGCTAGCTGCTGATTGGTGGCATCGGCCTGCTCGGTATGCCCGGTGAGATTTTTCTTTGCAGTTTCCACGTCATTAATTGGATAACAACGGCTGATAATTGATCCTCAATGGACTGTCATACAATATATGTAGCCGCACGAAATTGGAAATCACCAAATTAACATTGTTGAGTAGGTGCAATGAAGGGGATCTGTTTTGATCATTTGACATTGTCCAGAAGCCCCTAATGCTTTTTCAATTCTTCAAAAGAATCACATAAAATGTGAACCGATAATCTCGAAATCGTGAATCAAATGCAGTACGCAAAAGTGCTTTAGGTATGGCAAGTGCCCAACAACATCGATTCGAAGGGCTGCTTGACAACTCCGAATGGAGGGCGGCATAAGGAAATGCTTGATGGCGCAGAGGATCACATTGATAGCTCTGATGGGAGAGAATATCTGTGGGTCCCGCTACGTAGGTCTCGGTTACAATCTGATTTTTACTCAAAAGGTCGACGCAAAGCGGATTTTGGAAGCCGGCGCTGCAGCTTGGAACGATCCCGGAGGTTAGGCGAATCAAACGTTGCATTTGGAAACCGCGGGAGACTCTCCCGTGGTTTTTTCGGCTGTAGACTCGATCGAGTTTGTAGCCTTTTTGTTGTTAACGGTTAACCACAGATTCCGAAAAGAGGGAGCTGTGGAAAAGAGCGCATTGAGCGTGCAACTCGTCTATGCTCCAGTAACCAGTACGGCTACAGGGCCCTTGGGATTGCTGCCGGCACCTTTGTCGGCTGCGCTGGCAGTACCCCTACGTGCGGCGCTACAGAAGTCGTCGACGTGTCGGGCTTGATGCCAACGAGTTCATCGACCCAAACTAAAAAGATGGCTTCAAGAGGTTAGATGCCGGAAACCGCAAAACTGATGGAACAGATCGCTGACGCGCAAGCGTCAGAGGTTGCCAAGACCCTCGCCTCCGATGAAGAGATACTGATTCTGGTATCTACCGATTTGGACGGCGATGGTCGATTTGGCGGTCAATGGCTGGTGGTCACTGACAAGCAGGTGGTCATCGCTCGCAACGGCACTGCAAAACAATTGATCCGCATTCCCCTGAGCGACATTCGATCGGCCGCTACCGAAGCCCTTGTCGGCGGCGGTAGGCTGGAAATCGAGCGCTTCTCCGGGCCTACCATCAAGATCCCTTATTCTCGCACCGAAGAGGAAAAGCTAACGGAAGTCGCACGGGGCATCGAGCAGCTAAGGGATTCTGAGGCCCTGTCGATCAACACCGACCTCAGCCGTACGCGTTGCCAGCAGTGTGGGCGTCTCCTGCCCGAGAAGAATGGGATTTGTCCAGCCTGTATTTCACGGCTGACAACCCTGCACCGGATCGCCAAGTACATGATGCCGTACCGGGGTCGGGTCGTGGTGCTTGGTATCGCCTCGGTAATAGCCACGGCCTCTGAACTTCTACCCGCCCTGGTGGTAAAACGCATAGTCGACGAAGTGCTCGTACCCGTTGGCACCATACCCCCAATGGACGAGCGCCTGAGTCTGCTTGGGTTTTTGGTTCTGGCCCTCATCGGTATACGGCTCGTGAGCTGGGGTGCCGAATGGACCCATGGATGGATCGTGGCCTGGTTGGGCGCACAGGTCACCGCCGACATCCGAAGTCAGCTCTACCGTCGTCTAGAAATGCTGTCGCTGCAGTTCTACGACAAGCGCAAGGTTGGCGCCCTCATGTCGCGAGTAACCCGGGACACGGGTGGACTTCAGGAATTCTTGGTAGACGGATTGCCATACTTGATCATCAACGTGATGATGATTGTGGGCATTCTTGCGTTCCTCTTCGGTATGAGTGTCAGTTTGAGCCTCTACATGCTGATGCCGGTGCCGCTCATTGTGCTTTGGGGTGCTGTATTCTGGAAGCGGATGCGTCGACACTTCGGCAAATGGAACCGCGCTTGGTCCAAACTCACCGAGCGCACCAACGAAGCCCTTTCCGGAATCCGCGTTGTCAAAGCGTTCGCTCAAGAGAAGCGCGAGATCGAATCGTTCGACCGCATCAACGCTCGCGCGCGCCAAACCGGCGTCGAAACGGAGCTCAACCGTGGCATCTTTTTCGAAACGGCGACGTTCCTCACTGGTCTGGGAGTTCTCGTCGTCTGGTATTTCGGTGGGGGCGAGGTCCTCCAAGGACGACTTACCTTGGGAACGCTGCTTGCGTTCTACTCATACATGTGGCTGGTATACGGACCATTGCAATGGTTCAGCGCTGTCAATTCCTGGATGTCACAGGCATTTGCGGGAGCTGAACGCATCTTCGAAGTAATCGACACCGAACCCGAGGCATATTCCGATCCGAATGCGGTGGCCATTCCTGACATCAAGGGGCAGGTGACCTTTCGCAACGTCAGCTTCGGCTACGACAAGAGCAAACCGGTTCTGCACAACATCAACCTCGATGTCAAACCGGGCGAGATGATCGGCATAGTGGGACGTTCCGGGGTCGGAAAAACAACTACGGTCAACCTTACTTGCCGATTCTACGACGTCGATCGAGGGGCGATCGAAATCGATGGCGTCGACCTGCGGCAGATTCGTCTTCAAGACATCAGAAGTCAGATCGGAATCGTATTGCAGGAACCGGTTCTGTTTAGCGGCACTATCGCTGAGAACATCAGCTATGGAGACCCCCAAGCATACTTTTCCGAAGTGATCGACGCCGCCAAATCCGCTCATGCGCACAACTTCATTGTCGCCAAACCGGACGGCTACGACACTCAGGTCGGCGACCAGGGGAATAACCTCTCTGGCGGAGAGAAGCAACGTATTTCTATCGCCCGCGCTATACTGCACAATCCTCGCGTACTCATTCTGGACGAAGCAACTTCGTCCGTGGACGTAGAAACGGAAAAACAGATTCAGGAGGCCTTAGGTCGACTCGTGAAGGGCCGCACCACTTTTGCCATTGCCCACCGCCTGTCCACGCTGCGCAATGCTGATCGCTTGGTGGTCTTGGATGACGGGCGTGTCGTCGAGGTCGGCACTCACGCCGAGTTGATGACACGCAATGGAGCCTTTGCCGACCTTGTGCGCTTGCAGCAGGAGGCAGCGCAGATAATTGCCATTAAGGATTGAGATGACGAAGCACGCAGAACAATCGCCATTTCTGGAGCAGATTCCTGTTTCCGTAAGTGACAAGCTGCGTCGAGAGATAAGACCCGAAGAGCGGGTGCTTATTCAGGTCGTCACTGATATGGCCGACCGCGATCAGTTCGAGGAACGATGGCTGGTGATCACCGACCGGCAATTGTTGGTGCTGAGAGAGTCGGGAATCGACGGCATGGTCAGTGTTTCCATGAATGGCGTGCGTACTGCGACCGTCGAGCCGCTGGTGGGCGGAGGCCAACTTGAGGTGGAACGTAGCGGCGGAGAGCCGGTGAGGATCTACTTTTCAAACACACTTGCTCCCAAGTTTTCGGAAGTCGCTGAAGGCATCAAACAACTTGCCGCGGACGAACCCTTAGCACTTGCAACCGAGCTGGAGCAGGGCCGCTGCCGCAAGTGTGGACGACTCTTACCGGAGAAGGATGGCACGTGTCCGGCGTGCACCCACAGCCTTGACACATTGCGACGTCTACTCGGCTACATGGCACCACACCGGGGCCGCGTTTTGTTGTTGATCGGCTTGACTCTGTTGAGCACCCTCGCAAGTCTGGTGCCTCCACAGATCACCAAACGCTTGATCGACGACGTCCTCACAGCTCCCGTGGACACTGGGCTGTTGCCGTGGCTGGTCCTGGGTTTTTTGGGCACCGGCGTGTTCGCTTGGATAACAGGTATAGCGCGTAACTGGTTGGGTACTTGGATCGGTTTGCACACAACCGAGGAGATGCGCGCCCACCTGTTCAGCACCCTCCAGTTTTTGCCCCTGCGTTTCCACGGCAAGCGCAAGGTGGGCGCATTGGTCTCCCGCATGAGCAACGACTCCGACTTGGTGGAAAACTACATGATCTCCGACATTCCTTTCGTCGTTTCCAACGCCTTGATGCTCATAGGCATCCTTGGATTGTTGTTTTACATGAATGTGGAGCTGACGATTTACGTTCTGCTCCCAGTACCCCCCATTGTGCTTGGCGGTAGTTTCGTATGGCGTCGACTTGAGGCACATTGGCGGCGTTTTTCTGTAAAGTGGTCCCGCCTTTCCTCGCATTTGAACGAGTCGATTCGGGGCATTCGCGTCGTCAAAGCATTTGCTCAAGAACGACGCGAGGGGGATCGCTTCGACCGTCACAACGACGAGCTCAGGGAAGTCCTGGTCAGCGCCGAACGCAACTGGGTTGTGTTCTTCATGGTTACAAACTTCTTCATGAGCTTCGGGGTGTTTTTTGTGTGGTATATCGGTGGGCGTCAGATTTTGGGAAATCAGCTCACATTGGGCGAATTGATGGCATTTGTGACCTATATCTGGATGTTGTACCAACCGTTGAAATGGTTCGGCGACTTTTACGGTTTTATGATGCGGGCTTATGCCGGCGCCGAACGCATCTTCGAGGTAATCGACAGCCGGCCGGAACCGTTTGACAATCCTAATGCCTGTAAGATGCCCGCGCTCGGTGGCAGGGTCGCGTTTGATGGTGTCGGCTTCGATTACGATCCAGGGAAGCCGATCCTCAGGGATATCCACGTGGACGTCGCCCCCGGGGAGATGATCGGTCTCGTCGGCAAATCGGGAGCTGGAAAGACCACGTTCGTCAACCTGATCTGCCGATTCTACGACGTTACGCGTGGTGCTTTGAGGCTGGACGACGTCGACATACGCGACATCAAGCTGGAGGATATGCGCAGTCAAATCGGTCTCGTCGCACAGCAGTCGTTTCTGTTCAACGGAACAATCGCTGAGAACATCAGCTACGGCTGCCCGGGAACCACATTTGACGAAATCTTGAGGGTGTCGTACGCAGCTAATGTGCACGAGTTTGTCGTCAAGATGCCAGACGGTTACGACATGGTAGTGGGCGAGCAGGGCAACAGACTGTCGGGTGGGGAGAAACAGCGCATTGCGATCGCCCGCGCGATTCTTCACGACCCGAAGATTCTCATCCTCGACGAAGCCACGTCTTCGTTGGACACACCTACGGAGAAGAAGATACAAGAAGCGATCGCCAATCTGACGCGGGGACGCACCACCTTTGCCATTGCCCACAGGCTGTCGACACTGCGCTCCGCTGATCGCATTGTGGTGCTTGACGGCGGTAAGATCGCGGAAGTTGGTAGTCACAAGGAGTTGATGCGACGCGAGGGACTTTTTCATCGATTGGTCAAGACGCAACAGACGACGAGCTCGATGATGGCTGTCGGTGGAAAGCTCTGATGCAGACGTACATTGCCTTGTTGCCCGACCACGCTTTTGTTAGGAGCCGTTCAATCGAGCATCCCGCCCGTGCAGAGGATCTTGTTGGCTAGCGAAACGAATTCGGAAGCGCGGAAACCAACCGCCACGCCGATTACATGGACCCATCCCGACCACGTCGACCTCTCCAAGGTGCGCTTGTTTCGAGCGCCGCCTTGGTTGTTGCGCCTCACCATTGAGGGCGACCGTTCGTACCTGAAGGTCAAAGTCGTGCGTGCCGCGCCGCTGTCGAGTCCGGACCGCTACATCTGCTTTCTCGACGGCGTGGACGAGGAGATCTGTATGGTTGACGATCTACAGATTTTGGACGACGAAAGCCGATCCATCATCAATGAAGAGCTCGACCGCCGTTACCTCACGTCGACAATCCAGAAGATTGATTCGGTGCACAACGAATTCGGCACCTCCTATTGGAATGTGGTGACGAACCGCGGGGAGCGGGAGTTCGTCGTGCAAAACGTTGCCGAAAACGCCCAGTGGTTGGGAGATCACCGCCTCCTGTTGATCGATGTGGACGGCAATCGGTTCGAAGTCCCGGACCTAAATGCCCTAGACAGCAAGAGCTCGTCTTACATCGAGCAGGTGTTGTAGGCGGGACCTATGGCTGAAAGCGTCCTAGACGCTTAAGTAGATCGGGCGACGGTCCTCCAGTTCCCCAATCCAGCAACTCGACCGTGTGAACAACCGGGATGCTGGTACCACGCGCGATCTGCTCGATACAACCGATGTTTCCTGCGGCGACAACGTCGGGCTTGGTCTGCTCGATGTTCGCTGTCTTCCGCTTCAAAAGCCGCGAGGCGAAATCCTTCTCCAGCAAGTTGTAGGTACCAGCGCTCCCGCAGCACAGATGCGACTCGGGCACCTCGACCACTGAACATCCGACTGCGGTCAGCAGTTGCCGCGGCTGATCTCGAATACGCTGCGCGTGCTGTAGCGAACAGGCGTCGTGGTACGCCACTCGAAGGCCAAGCTCGCGGCTAATCTCCCCTAACCCCAAATCGACGACCACCTCTGAAACATCTTTGATCAAATTGCTCACGGACACGGCTTTCTCCGCCCACTCAGGATCCTCCCGCAGGATGTGACCGTAGTCGCGCATTGCAGGCGCGCAACCAGAGGTGCTGACGACAATGGCGTCCAGTCCATTCGATTCGATCTCGGCATGCAAAGCGCGGACTGCCTGGCGCATAAGTTTAAGGCTGTGCCGACGTTCGCCCATGTGGTACGGCAGGGAACCACAGCAACCCAACGTCGGCGGCACCACCACCTCTGCTCCAAGCCGAGTCAACAGACGAACGGTGGCATCGTTTATGTTTGGGCCGAGAACTTGCTGAGCACAACCAGCCAGAAATGCTACTCGAATGCGTTTCGACCCGTTCGCGGGGATGACCCCGGGACGAGCAACCGCCGCCGGAGCAGGCATTTTTTCCGGCGCCATCTCCAGAAGATTTCGCCAGCGCGAAGAGAGGAGAAAACTCAGACGTTTGCCGACACCGCTCATGCGAAGGACCGTTCGTAGGAGCGCAGGGCGAGGAAGCATGTAGGTCAACAGCTTGCGCAGCAACGCGTCGCCCAAGGGACGCTTGAACTGTTTCTCCAACCGCGGCCGAGCTTCTTCCAACAGATGTGAATAACGGACCCCACTCGGACAGGTCGTCTCACAAGCCAAGCACCCGAGGCAATGATCGATGGGACCGACGGAGCTCTCGGTTATTTCGATCGCATTCTCAAGAATGCTCTTTATCAGATAAATCCTGCCGCGAGGCCCTTCGACCTCGTTGCCTGATAGTTGATAAGTTGGACAAGTGGCGTTGCAGAAACCGCAGTGGACGCAGGTTCGAAGGATCTCCTCCGAAATCTTCACGCCCGATTCGCGCAGCAATTCTGGAGCGATGTCAGTCTGCACAGGGATCTACCTTATGTGGAATTGCCCCGGGGGTAGGCTTTGATACTTTTGATCGTCCACCAAGAGAATGACAATCGGTTCTTCCGACGTTGGAGCGATGACCTCCGCATCTGCTCCCTTGGCATCCATCATAGAAACACCAATCCATAAAACGCATCGCGCCAGATCCTGTTGAAGAAGTCAAATGTATAATATTATCAAAGCTTAAGGGCAACTTTCTGGGCGCAGTTGTGGAATCTGGATGCCCTTCGCAAGTATCTTCAACGGTTCATGGACAGACCCTTCGACATCCAAGAAAACGTGCACATAGCCCCGATGACTACCATCGGCTTGGGTGGAACCGCCCGGTTCTTTGTGCGCTGGCGAGAGTTGGACGGGGTGCGTACAACCCTTTCCTGGGCCCGCGAAAACGGGTTTCCCGTGCAAGTAATCGGAGGTGGTAGCAACATCCTGTTTCCGGACAGCGGATTCCGTGGTCTATTGGCCAAGAACGAGCTTATGGGTATTGCGATCAGGCGCGAAAAGGGTCAGGCAACCATCAATGCCGGTGCGGGGGAATCCTGGGACAACCTCGTATCACGTTCGGTAGAGATGGGTTGGGGGGGGTTGGAGTGCACGTCTGGAATCCCGGGACTAGTCGGAGCTACCCCTGTGCAGAATGTGGGGGCCTACGGGCAAGAAGTTGGAGAATGTATCGTCGAGGTGGAAGCGATTGACCGCGAATCGCTGCAGATGCAGCTATTTACCAACGCCCAATGCGATTTCGGTTACCGTAGGAGTCGTTTCAAAACCTCAGATCGGAATAGGTTCGTGATCACTCGTGTCACCTATAGACTTTCCGATCCGGGTGTGCCAGACCTTCGTTATCCTGAACTGGAAAGGACCGTACGCCAACAGCTTGAATTGGAAGCAAACTCGCGAGGCGTTGAAGCCATGTCAATAATTCGCGAAGCGGTGCTGAAATTGCGTCGCAAGAAATCGATGGTTATTGACCCGGAGGATGACAACAGTCAGTCCATGGGGTCTTTCTTCCTCAACCCGGTCGTCGATCCGGAAAACCTTCTCGTACTTCGAGAACGATTGGGAAACGATCTACCCGCCTTCGAAGCTGAAGGTGGCTATAAGCTGCCCGCGGCCTGGCTGGTGGAGCGCTCGGGTTTTGCCAAAGGACACCGACGGAACGGTGCACGCATCTCTTCTAACCATGCCTTGGCCCTAGTGAGTTGCGGCGGCACCACAGCAGATCTGCTGCAGCTGGCCAGGGAGATACAGAAAGCGGTTTTCGATCGGTGCGGGATCCACCTAGATCCAGAGCCGGTCATCTTGGAAAACGAATCCCAGTTAAACTGAGGGTGTAACGTGTCGAAGATTTGGGTGCTACAACACTCGCCTTGCGAGGACCTCGGTGAGATTGAGCCGGTGGTCAGAAGCTGCGGTCTCGAGCCTGTGTACGTAAAGACATATGCCGGTGAACCGGCGCCGACGGACATGCATGAAGCTGTTGCCCTCATCGTCATGGGGGGCCCGATGGGGGTATACGAGAGCGACCGCTATCCCTTTTTGCGGGACGAGATGCGATTGATCGATCACGCATTGGTATCAGAACGACCGGTGTTGGGGGTCTGTTTGGGAAGTCAGCTGCTGGCAACTGCACTGGGCGCAAAAGTCAGACAGGGAACCCACAAAGAGATCGGTTGGTACCAAGTCACACTGAGCTCCGAAGCCAGTACCGATCCCCTTTGGAGCGCTATGCCTAAAGAGTTTTGTGCTTTTCACTGGCACGGCGACGTTTTCGACCTGCCAGCCAGAGCCACGCCTATGGCTTCCTCGGCAAAAACCGCTCATCAGGGGTTTCGCGCAGGCAATGCCTGCGGCATCCTGTTTCACATGGAGGTGAATGCACGGATCGTCGGCAAGATGGTCGATCTATTTGCAGACGAGCTCGAGCACGAGCAGCACGACGGCGGGGATATTTTGGAACAAGCCGCAGGGTGGCTTCCAGAGCTACAAAAAGTGGGCCGCACTTTCTTCCAGAGTTGGTCTTCCTTCGTCGGCGAGACCACTTCGCTATAGACCGGCGGTATCCGACTCCGAATGCGGAACGTAGCGATCTGAAGCATTCGCAGCAGCGGAATAAGCCGCCAGACTTTACAATTCCGCCGTGCTGTTCATCTGATTTTGCACGTGACGTGGTTGCACCCGTCCCCGGGAACCGGATCTGTTCTACCAATAGGACATCGCATCTTCGAACAGGCCGGTCAGATCTTCTTCTGCGGCCGCTCGTGGAGCCAATTTGGTCACCCTGTGTTGTGGCAGCGTTCCCTGAACCAGCGCCGGCAGGTGCTCGGAACCGTAGCCAAGATCTCCTAAACCATTCGGCATTTCCATCTCCCGCATCATCTCTATCAGGCGATCGGCCAATATCTTGCCCGCATCGCTCAGAGACGCTCCTTCAATACTAGCACCAAGAACAGCCGCGGCTTGCAGATGTCGCTCGGGGCAGGCAGACGCCGTAAACCGGAAAACCGCTGGCGCATTGACGATTACGGCAATGCCGTGCGGTACCAGTGGGTAATTGGTGGGATAGCCGGAGGGTAAGAACGAGGTGACCATGCTGGCCACTGGGTACGACATGCCGTGAGGCAAGTGAACGCCGGCATTGCCGAAACCGATCCCGGCAAAGGAGGCCGCCATTAACATTGAGGTTTTCGCCTCCACGTCGTCGGCATCCCGGAAGACACGGGGAAGATATTTGGCCACTATTCGCAGCGCTTCTAGTGCCCACAGATCGCTGATCGGGTTGGAACCCTGGTAAGCCGGTCGCAGCACCGGTCGTTCGGGTCGCGGTCGTTGATCAAACGGCAATGCTGTGTACGACTCCAGGGCATGGCTGAGAACGTCAAGGCCAGTCGACGCCGCCACGGCAGCTGGTAATTCGTGCAGGTTTTCAGGATCCAAAACACCCAGGGTTGGCTTCAGACGTCGATGGGCGATCCCCGTTTTTGCGTGCAACTCCTCGAAATCAAAAATGGCGACTCCGGTAGTCTCACTGCCGGTCCCGGTGGTAGTAGGGATGGCGACGAGCGGCTTCAATGGTCCGGGAACTGGGTTCCCTTTCCCTATGGGTGCGTTGACATAGTCGAGGAAAGCAGCGGGATAGGTGGAATAGAGGTTCGCGGCCTTGGCAGTGTCCATGGTTGAACCTCCGCCAATCGCGACAAAACCGTCAAACCCGCCCTCCGTAGCAATAGAAATCGCTTCTTTGAACGAGCCATCAGTGGGTTCTACGTGAACCTGATCGTAGAGCTGAAAAACAATCCCCTCTGCGTCCAATGATTCGAGCAGTCGATGAACCGGCGACAGCTGCGCCAAGTAAGGATCGGTCAACACCAGGGCCCGATCGACACCCATATCTTTGAGGTCCATCCCCACTTCCATAGTGGTACCCGCTCCCACACGGATGTTGGAGGTAGCCATCTCAAATGCCGTATCGCGATCCATTCTCGACTCCTGTCACCTTGCAGTGGTAGCGATAGCTAATCGTTTTCTTTTTCTACTGTCAATGTGAACTTGCCGCTACTTTTGGCAGTTGCTAAGCTACCGGTGAGTTATGGAAGCGGTAATATTCGATCTCGATGGCACGCTGCTAGACACCTTGGAGGATCTGGCAGATTCCATGAATGCCGTGTTGCTTGACAGGGGATTTCCGACCCATCCGTTGGAGGCTTATCGCTACTTTGTCGGCGAAGGTGTGGAAAAGCTGGTTTGCCGAGCTTTACCGGATGCAATGGCAACGGATGAGTTCGTGTTGACCTGTGTCGAAGCGATGGAAGCGGAGTACGGCCGGCGATGGGCGAACAAGACGATGGCCTACCCAGGTATTCCGCCACTACTTGATACATTGACCAACCTCGAGATCCCTATGGCCGTCCTTTCTAACAAGCCGGAGAAGTTCACCCGGCTGGCCGTGAGCGAATTCTTGAAACGGTGGCCCTTTTACTCGGTGAGCGGTGCCCGTCCCGACCTTCCGAAGAAACCGGATCCCAGCGGAGCTCTCGCCATCGCTGCGGACCTTGCCGTTGAAACCCATAGATGTCTGTATCTTGGTGACACCGCCACCGACATGCACACGGCAGCTCACGCAGGTATGTACGCTGTGGGTGCAACTTGGGGTTTTAGACCGCGAGACGAGTTGCTGGCCGCCGGAGCCAGGGCGTTGGCTGACGACCCTCTGGATATCCTTGAATTCTTCGATCGTACTGCATGACCAGCCTAATGAAAGGAAAAAAATGACCCAGTTCTTCCCGGAAATCGGCACTATTCCTTACGAGGGCCCCGACTCCGACAATCCGCTTTCGTTCAAGTACTACGACGCCGAGCGCAAGGTCGGCAAAAGCACCATGAAGGATTACCTGCGTTTTTCGGTAGTATGCTGGCACACCTTCAAGGGGACGGGAGCGGATCCATTCGGCGGGCCGGTTTACGATCGGCCGTGGGATGTGTCAAGCGACCCGATGGAATGCGCCGAAGACACCCTGCGCGCCGCCTTCGAGTTCTTTACCAAGCTCGGTAATCCGTTCTACTGCTGGCACGATCGCGATATCGCCCCCGAGGGCGACAGCCTGAGAGAATCCAACAAGCGGCTGGACCGCATCGTGGCTTTGGCGAAGAAACTGCAGCGTAAGACCGGGGTAAAGCTGCTTTGGGGTACCTCTAACCTGTTTTCACATCCTCGCTTCACGCACGGAGCCGGCACCAATCCGGACGCCCACGTTTTTGCCTACGCCGCAGCGCAGGTTAAAAAAGCGATGGAATGTACCTTGGAGCTGGGCGGATCCAACTACGTCTTCTGGGGCGGGCGAGAAGGCTACTCGTCCTTCCTTAATACCGATCTTGGGCACGAGCAGGACCAAATGGCACGCCTACTGGAGATGGCGGTGGATCACAAAAATAAGATCGGGTTCAAGGGGACCTTGTTGCTGGAACCGAAACCGAAAGAGCCCACCAAGCACCAGTACGACTACGACGCAGCCACGGTGTTGGGATTCCTTCGCAAGTACGGATTGCAGGACGAATTCAAACTCAACATCGAAGCCAACCATGCAACGCTGGCTGGACACTCCTTCGAGCACGATCTGACTGTGGCATCCAATGACGGGAAACTGGGTAGCATCGACGCCAATCGCGGCGACTACCTGTTGGGTTGGGACACCGATCAGTTCCCCACCGACCTCTACAGCGCGACCTTTGCCATGCTAGTCATTCTACGCCAGAACGGTATTAGGAAAGGTGGCATCAACTTCGACGCCAAAGTACGACGCGGCTCCTTCGATACCGTCGACCTGTTCCACGCGCACATAGGCGGGATGGACAGCTTCGCCCGGGGTTTGCTTATTGCACAGCGGATCCTGGTGGATGGAAAGCTAGATGCGTTCGTTCGAGAACGTTACCGCTCCTACGACCGTGGTATCGGCCGCAAGATCATGCGCGGCGAAACGAGCTTTGGAGAGCTAGAGCGTCACGTCCACGACCAGGGCGAGCCGGAGAAGAGAAGTGGACGCGAAGAGATGTTGGAGAACTTAATAAATACCTATGTCTGACTCGGAGAAAAAGTGTCATTAGCGACTAAGTTCCATTTTGGCAGCAGCTACCAGCTGTCGAGTGTACTCCGTTCGCGGAGCCTTGAAGATCTTCTCCGCATCGCCGCTCTCCACAACCTTCCCGTGTCGCATCACCATGACCTGACTCGCCATCGCCCGCATTACTTTCAGGTCGTGGGTTATGAACAGGTACGTGAGGCCGTGCTGCTTCTGCAGGGAAAGCAGCAATTCGATGATTTCCGCCTGCATGGTTACGTCTAGGGCGCTCGTCGGTTCGTCCAGAATGAGAATCTTGGGTCGCAATACTAGTGCCCGGGCGATGGCGATGCGCTGGCGCTGACCGCCAGAAAACTCATGGGGAAAACGATCCAGAAGATCCAGATCCAAGCCGACCTCCGCGAAGGCATTGGCAGCAATACGCCGACGCTCATGGGCATCGCGGATCCCTTGAACAGACAACCCCTCTTCGACGATGTGGGCAGCCGAAAATCGCGGACTTAGGGATCCGTACGGGTCTTGGAAAACGATCTGCATGTCGCGGCGCAGCGGGCGCAGCTGGCGATTCGTCAATCCCTGAATCTCGCGCCCTTCGAGTGTAATTGAGCCGTGGCTGCGCACCAAGCGGAGTAACGCTAACCCCAAAGAAGACTTGCCCGACCCCGATTCCCCCACTACTCCCAGAGTCTCGGCTGCGTGCAGCTGTATGTTGATGCCGTCAACCGCCTTCACGTGGTCGACGGTTTTATTGAGTAGGCCGCGCTTGATCGGAAACCACACCCGTAGCTGTTCGCAATGCATCAGAATAGGTGCCGTAGGATCGTGAGGTGCCGGGTCGCCCGTTGGCTCGGCTCCCAGCAATCGCTTAGTGTACGGATGGTTGGGCGTGCGGAAAATACGCGGGGTCGGTCCCCTTTCGACCACCCTTCCGGCGGTCATCACAAACACCTCGTCCGCCAGCTTTCTAACGATGCTCAGATCGTGGGTGATTAGCAGAATGGCCATGCCCAGTTGCCGCTGCAGGTCTTGCAAGGTCCTGAAGATTTGCGCCTGAATGGTGACATCCAATGCAGTAGTGGGTTCGTCTGCGATCAGTAGTTCCGGCTCGTTGGCCAACGCCATGGCAATCATCACCCGCTGACGTTGTCCGCCGGACAGCTGATGCGGCCACGCATCCAACCGGTGCTGAACATCCGACAACTGTACCATGTGCAGCAATTCGATGGTGCGCTCCCGAGCTTGTTTATGGTTTAGGCCCTGATGGACGATGAGGCTCTCACTTACCTGCTTCTCTACCGTGTGGAGGGGATTGAGCGACGTCATCGGTTCCTGGAAGATGATGGAGATTGAGCCACCGCGGATCGTTCGCATGTGTTCCATCGGAGCGGAGAGTAAATCCTTTCCGTGAAAACGGATTTCCCCGCGCGGATGAGACGCCAAGGGATATGGTAGCAGACGCAATACCGACAAGGCGGTTACCGACTTCCCAGAGCCGGACTCCCCCACTAGGGCAGCCGTCTGACTGGACTCGACCCGCAGGCTCGCGTCGCTCACCGCTTCGGAGGGTGTATCCTTGGTGTGAAACGCAACAGCAAGTCTGTCGATCTCCAGCAGACTCACGGCGTCTGCTCCGGCGCAAAATTCTTACGGGAATCGAAGGCGTCGCGCACCGCCTCGCCAACGAATACCAGCAACGACAGAGTTATCGCCAAAACTAGGAATGAGGTGATACCCAACCACGGAGCGTCGAGATTGCGTTTGCCTTGATTGAGAAGCTCGCCGAGTGAAGGAGAGCCAGGCGGTAGCCCGAATCCAAGAAAATCCAGCGAAGTCAAAACGGTGATTGACCCAGTAAGAATGAACGGCATGAAGGTGAGGGTAGACACCATCGCATTAGGCAAAACGTGGCGGAACATGATCTTTGCGTTGCCAACGCCCAAAGCTCGGGCAGCACGCACAAAATCGAAGTTGCGGGCACGAAAGAATTCGGCGCGCACCACACTCACCAACGTAATCCAGCTGAACAACGACATGAGCAGCAGGAGCCACCAGAAGTTCGGTTCTACCACACTGGCCAGAATGATCAACATGAAGAGTGTTGGCAAGCCGGACCATATCTCGGTTACCCGTTGCAGAATGAGATCGATCCAACCACCGAAATAACCCTGCAGTGCTCCCGCCACGATACCCACTGTCGAGCTGAACAGCGTTAACGCGAGTCCGAAAAGCACCGAAATACGGAACCCGTAGATAAGACGCGCCACCACGTCCCGCGCCTGATCATCGGTCCCCAGCAAGTTCTCCAGCGACGGCGGCGACGGAGCTGAAGTCGGCAGGTCGTAGTTGATGGTACTGTAACCAAAACGAACCGGCGGCCACAACATCCAGCCGTCGCCTTCGATCAGTGTCTGGACATAGGCGTCGCGGTATTCCGCTTCGGTCTCGAAATCACCACCGAAGATTTGTTCCGAATACACAAACAGAATGGGGAAGTACCACTCATCGGCGTAGCTGATGAGCAATGGTTTGTCGTTGGCGATGAACTCTGCAGGCAAGGTCGCGCAAAACAGCAAAAGGAAAATCCACAGACTCCAATAACCGCGGCGGTTACGTCTGAAATTCAGCAGCCGACGGCGGTTCAGCTCAGAGAGCCCCTTTTTCGGCAACGGCGCAAATTGCGGGGCGATATCCATCTCAGCTGTCGCGCGACTCGAAGTCGATGCGGTGGTCTACCAGGGTATAACTGAGATCGCTAAGGAGCTGCGTGAGCAGTCCCAACAATGTGAAGAAGTACAGGGTCGCGAACATTACTGGGTAATCGCGACCCACCGCGGCCTCGTAACCCAAGAGCCCGAGACCGTCCAAAGAAAAGATCACTTCGATGAGTAACGCGCCCGTGAAGAAGATGTGCACGAACGCCCGGGGAAATCCCGAAATCACGACCAACATAGCGTTGCGGAAAACGTGGTGATAAAGTACCCGCCGGTCGCTAAGACCTTTGGCGTAGGCGGTTAGCACATACTGTTTGTTGATCTCTTCGAGGAACGAGTTCTTGGTCAATAGCGTCAAGCTGGCAAAACCCCCCACTATTAGGGCCAAAAGCGGCAGCGCCAGATGCCAGAAATAATCCGCTACCTTCCTTACATACCCGAAGCTTTCCCAGTCGGGAGAGACGAGACCGCGCAGCGGGAACCAGTTCAAATAGTGGCCGCCAGCCAGCATAACGACGAGCAGTACGGCAAGCAGAAAACTCGGTATGGCGTTACCAATGACCACCGCCGTCGAAGTCCACAAATCAAAACGGGATCCGTCGCGCACCGCTTTGGCGACCCCCAAGGGAATCGAGATACCGTAGATGAGCAAGGTACTCCACAGCCCCAGCGAGATCGACACGGGCAGCTTTTCCAGCACCAGATCGACAACCCGCTGGTCCCGATAGAAACTTTCGCCGAAATCGAAGGTCAGATAGTCGCCCAGCATCTTCAAGAACCGTATGTGGGCGGGACGATCAAAACCGTAATGTCTCTCCAACTCGCGCAGGAACTCGGGATCGATACCTTGAGCACCTCGGTATTTCGATGCAATCGGGTCCAGCTCGAAACTCTGGAGCTCCGCTTCGTTTTCCAAAACGCCGACAGCGCTCACGCGCGCCGTGGCTTCAACCGCGTGTCCTTGAAGTCGGGCGATTATCTGCTCCACCGGTCCACCGGGGGCAGCCTGTACGATTAGGAAATTGATCAGGAGGATTCCGAGAATGGTCGGAATCATCAACAGAAGACGGCGCAGGACGTAGGAAGGCATGGCGTTGACGCAAATTTACGGAGGGAGTGCCGCCAGCGCCGCCGAGAACTTCGGCTATCCACATTTTTCAGTTGGGATTGGTGGTGTTGTCTATGGCTTCGACAGAGCTTTCGAACCACCAAGTCTCAGGAAATCCCAAGCCGTTGGGCGGCACCGACTCAGGACGACCGAGACGGTTCCAGTAAACCAGCCGGTAGGTATTGCTGTACCAACCGGGAATTACGTAGTACCCCCACAGCAAAACACGATCAAGAGCACGAGTGAGAGCCACCTGCAGCTCACGGGAATCAGCGGCGATGACTCGTTCAACCAGATCGTCCACTACCGAATCGCTTACCCCGGCATAGTTGCGACTACCATTGAAATTCGCCGCAGCGGATGACCAGAAGTTCCGCTGCTCATTGCCTGGGTTCAGAGTTTGGCGCCAGTATGCCACAATTACGTCGTAATCGAACGACTGTAGTCGGTTTTGGTATTGGGACGAATCCACGGTACGAATCCGCGAACCCACCCCGAGGCGCTTGAGGTTCTCGCGAATCGGCCCCACAATGCGCTCGTGGTTGGGGGAAACGAGAAGAAACTCTATATCCAGTGGTTCACCAGTCTCTCCGTGAATCAAGAGATTGTCTACCACACGCCAGCCAGCGTTGTCGAGCAACCTCTGAGCGATGCGCAGATTCGGCCGTACGTTTCCGGTCCCGTCGGTACGTGGAGACTCGAACGACCGTGTGAACAGCTCGCGTGGCAGCTGCTCTTGGTACTCCCTCAAAATCTGAAGCTCCAACCCCTCGGGGATCCCACGTGAAGCCAGCTTCGAGTTGTTCCAGTAGCTACCGCTGCGAGTATAGATCCCGTGTAACAAGCGCTTATTGGTCCACTCGAAATCGAATGCGTAACTCAACGCCAGCCGAACCATGCGGTCGGCAAACTTGTGGCGACGGGTGTTGAAGCAGAAACCCCGCATGCCTCGAATTACCTGGTGGGGAATAGCTACTTTATCGAGACCACCCGTAGGATCGGCGGCGGTTTTGTATTCGGCGGACCATTGGACGGCATCGTTAGCAAAACGGAAATCCACTTCACCGATCTTCAGTGCTTCGGTCGCCACGGTGTTATCGCGATAGTAGTCATATTGAATTGAATTGAAATTGAACCGTCCCCGCTGCACGGGTAGCTTCGATCCCCAATAATCTTCCACTCGCTCGAGCCGAATGGAACGTCCGGGGTCCACGGCGGCAATGCGGTAAGGACCGCTGCCCAACGGCGGGTCCAGAGTCGTCGAGGCGAATTCCCTTCCCTCCCAGTAATGTTTGGGGAGTACTCGCAACTGCCCCACGATCAACGAAAGCTCGCGGTTGGCGCCGCTTGCAAAGCTGAATTTCACCCTGCGATCATCCAAAGCAACGACCTTATCGACATCGGCATAGAACGATCGGTAGAACGGCAACCCATCGGCGATCAAAGTATTGAATGTGAACACAACATCGCTCGCCGTAATCGGCTTGCCGTCGTGCCACCTTGCTTCTGAACGCAGCGTAAACAGGACCCAAGAACGATCGGCCGGGCATTCGACGCTTTCCGCCAGCTGGCCGTATGCTGTAAACGACTCGTCGAGAGATTTGTCGAGCA